>JANQFM010000089.1 GCA_028277865.1 Acidobacteriota bacterium | reverse complement strand
CCTTGCAGCACCTCAAGGACGAAGCCCTTTCGCCCATGAGCTTTATGATGGAACGGCTCCCTGTTGCCGTCCCCGACGATCAGTTGCGGCAGGAGGTGGAAACGAGAGTGCGCCGGCTCATCGAGTGGAGTTACGGGCTCAGGCGCATTCGGGAGCGAATTCTGCAATGGCTTGCCAGCGAATTCTCCTTGCAACGCCCCAGCCGCAAGCTGCAAGCGCCGGATCTTTTGGATCTCGACGAGTTCCTGAGGGAAGTGCGCCGACTCAGGCCGTCCAAACAGCCACTGAGCGCTGCCGGGCTTGAGGCGTTGCGTTCGGAATACATCGAGACGATCGAACCGGTTCGCCGCCAAGCCCAAAGGCGCCGCAAGCTTGAGCGCCAAATCTCCGAACTGGTCAACCGTGCCTACGGCCTGACTTCCGAAGAAACCGAGTTGATGTGGAGTACCGCCCCTCCCAGGATGCCCGCCAAGGGGTGATTTGGGATGTTTCGACCAAAAAGGGTGCGCCACACAGACACGGAGGGCACAGAGCTTTCATTTCTCTTTGTCATCGACTGGCTCGACTTCCGGCAAAAGAGATCTCAATTCCTCCCGGTTGAGGCGGTCGGCCATGGCCTCGAAGATTCGCACTGACGCCATTATGACGGCAGCCTTTCCATGGGAATCCGGCAATCCTCGGATTCCTGCAACCAATTTCGGTACAATACCCCTCAATATTGCTGAATCCGCCGCTGTCCAACTCCAAGCAAAGTGGATTCAAACGGCGCGCTTTTTAGGGAAGCTTGTCCAGAGAGGAAAGGAGTGGAGTGATGCGCTATCAAATTCGGGGATTGACGGGAGCAAGCAGCATCGGGGCTGTTCTTTTGCTGCTGGTGGGCATGGCCGGGATGGTCGCCTGCACCACCAGTTTGCAGGATGTCGAAGTGACTTCCGAAAACCAGGCCGAGCTTTGGGAGCAGTTGCGCAAGAGCAACGAGCTGACGGTCGAGGAGATGGAACTATTGCAGGCCTACCTGGCCCGCCAGGATCTGGAGGAGGGAGTTCACTTGCCGCCCGGACAGAGCGTCCGCCAGATGATCGCTCAGCAGAAGGGATTTGAACAGGGAACGGAAGCGCCTGCTGATGAGCCCGCCGAGCAGGACAAGAGGGTCTCCGCCGAAAAGCCTGCTTCAAATCCGAGTCCAGGGCGCGACTCGGGTTCCGCTTCCCCGCCGCCCGCCCGATCCGATTCGCCCAAGCCCAAGGACCCCCCGCCGCCCCCGCCGCCTTCCACGGCGACGCTGCCTGCCGGCACGACCGTCAAGGTCCGCCTGGAGCAGGCTTTGAGCAGCAAGACCAACCAGGCTGGGGAGTCTTTCGAGGCTTCGCTGGACGAGGACCTGATGGTGGACGGGCATCTGCTGGCAGCCGAAGGAAGCCGCGTGATCGGACGGATCACCAACGCCAAAAAGTCAGGAAAAGTAAAAGGCAAGGCCCAGATGTCGATCCGGTTGGATGCCATCGTGGCCGACGGCAAGCGTTACGATCTGCGCTCCAAGACCTTGGCTTTTCAGGCTGAGGGGAGCAAGAAAAAGGATGCCAAGAAAGTCGGTATCGGAGCCGGCGTTGGCGCGGTCATCGGCGCCATTGCCGGCGGCGGCAAAGGCGCAGCCATCGGTACCGCCATTGGAGCCGGTGCCGGAACAGGCGCCGTTTTGATGACTTCGGGGAAAGAAGTCGAATTCGGTGTTGAACAGCTATTCGAATTCAAGACCGATCGCAGCGTCGAGATGAACATCCTCCGGCAGTAAAAGGGATTGAACCGCAGGGAGCGCAGAGGGCAGAGAGAAGGTCTTCTTTGCGGCTCTCTGCGGTCCTTCTCCGCGTCCTCTGCGGTTATCCCCCTCTCCTGACTCGCCTTTCCTGCCAGACACCCTCCAGCGTAAAGACCGCCAGCGCCGTCCAGATCAAACCGAAAGTCACCAGGTGGATCCCCGTAAAAGGCTCGCCATACAGAAAAACCGCCAATAAAAGCTGAATGGTGGGAGCGATGTACTGCAGTATCCCGATGGTGGAAAGCCTCAGGCGCTTGGCGCCCTCGTTGAACCAAAGCAAGGGCAAGAAAGTGAAGGGGCCGGTTGCTGCCAGGTACATCCAGTTGCTCGGCCCGCCAATTCCCCAGGCACCGGTTTGCTGCTGCTCCAGGTAGGCCAGGAAGGCCAGGCTGGGCAAGGCCAAAGTGAAGGATTCCAGAGCCAAACCCAGCTGCGCTCCCACCGGTGCGATCTTGCGCACCAGCCCATAGGTTCCGAAGCTGGCGGCCAGCCCCAGGGCGATCCAAGGCAGCTGGCCGTAGGAAAGCGTCATGAAGAGCACTCCGACCGTCGCCAGCCCCACCGCCAGCCATTGCAGGCGACGCAGGCTTTCTTTGAGGAAAACAATTCCCAGCACCACGCTGAGCAAAGGATTGATGAAGTATCCCAGGCTGGTTTCCAGCACGAATCCGGCGTTGACCGCCCAGATGTAAAGCAGCCAGTTGCCGGCGATGACCGTTGTGCTGACCGACAAAAGCGCCAAAGAACGCCGGGAGCGCAACACTGGGCCCAAGGTGGACCAGCGTCGTTGGAAGCTGATGACAACCCCAATGGTGATGGCCGACCAGAGCATGCGGTGGGCCAGGATTTCATGGGTGGGGATGTGGGCGCCGGCCTTCCAGAAAATGGGCAGCAGCCCCCAGGCGCCATAGGCCGCACAGCCGTAAATCAGTCCGGCCACTTCAGGCCGGTCAGTGCTGCCCCTCGTCACAATCGCTGGATTATAAGGTCAATATGCGAAGGACGGAAACCGGGGGCCGGAAACCGGTAACCGGCAGAAGGGCTGAGGAGTTTGTGACAAGCCGGAATAGCTGAGAGTGCCCTCACACCTGATGGAACGATGTTCAACTCCCACTCTGCCGGCCACCGGTCACCGGTTTGCGGTTTCCCGACCCGTGCCGACTCGAACGCGCCGCCGTCGACTAGCCGGGTTGAGGCAACAGCGAATATTTTTAGCAATTCCTCCTCCCAATCTTCGGCTTGCTGCGGCTCGATTGAGGGATTCCCCCTTTGATAAGATGTCGCGGTGAATTACAGCGACACTCAAGAACAACAGATCCTGCGAGAGACCGTCCGGGACTTCGCCCTGCAGGAGATCGCTCCCCACAGCCTGCATTGGGACGAAGAACAGATCTTTCCCCTCGAAACCATGAAAAAGCTGGGCGAGTTGGGGATGTTGGGCGTGCTGGTCGATTCGGATCACGGAGGGGCGGGGTTCGGGTATCCCGAGTACGCCATCGTGATCGAAGAGATCGCCCGCGTCGACGGCTCCATCGCCCTTTCGGTGGCTGCCCACAATTCGCTTTGCACCGGGCATATCTACACCATGGGAAGCCCGGAGCAAAAGAAGAAGTACGTCCCCAAGCTGGCCAGCGGAGAGCACTTGGGCGCCTGGGCCTTGACCGAGCCGGGCTCGGGCAGCGACGCCGCGGGCCTGCATACCCAGGCTGTGCGGCGCAACGAAGGCTGGGTGCTCAACGGCGCCAAGAACTTCTGCACTCATGCCAGCTACGCCGACGTGTACGTCATCATGGCGATCACCGACCAGCAGAACGGCACTCACGGCATCTCGGCTTTCATCGTCGAGAAGGGGACGCCCGGCTTAATCCCCGGCAAGAAGGAAAACAAGCTGGGCTGCCGTTCCAGCGACACCGCCAGCCTGACTCTGGAAGACCTCTTTGTCTCCCAGGAAAACCTGCTCGGCTCAGAAGGCGAAGGCTTCGTCGAGAGCCTCAAGGTACTGGACGGAGGACGAATTTCCATCGCCTCGATGGCCGTGGGTATCGCCCAGGGCGCCCTGGATTGCAGCCTGCGCTATGCACAGGAGCGCGAGCAGTTCGACCGGCCTATCGCCCGTTTTCAAGGCGTGCAGTGGAAGCTGGCCGACATGGCCACCCGCCTGGAGGCCGCCCGACTGCTGACCTACAATGCGGCCCGCCTCAAGGAGGAGAGAGGCTCCTGCCCCAAGGAGTCTTCGATGGCCAAGCTATACGCCAGCGAAACGGCGGTGTGGGCCTCGGAGCAAGCCATTCAGATCCACGGCGGCTACGGCTACATCAAGGACTATCCGCCTGAAAAGTACTGGCGCGATTCCAAGCTTTGCACCATCGGTGAGGGCACCAGCGAAATCCAGCGCCTGGTCATCGCCCGCGAGCTGCTGGGCTGAAGATGGCCACAGAGGCTCTGAGGGCACAGAGAGAGACTCTGGACCCTCAAGGCCTTTGTGGCGCATCCTGGCTGGGTTCAAAATCACTCGGATACTTCCCTTTTCTGTAGCGTCGCCGGATGCGCAGGGTATCGCGCAGCATTTTGAGGGAATCTCGGACCAGGCGGACCTTGGAACCGTGGTGGCGTTCCAGGCGGACGGGCAGGGGGCGGATCCTCATCTTCCAAAGGCGAAGCAGCAGCAGCAATTCAATGTCCAGCGTGTAGCCGTCGGCTTCGCTGAAACGAACCGCACTGCGCACCACATCCCCTCGAAAACCCTTGAAGCCGCATTGGGTGTCGTAAATTCGCAATGGCAGCAACAGGCCGACCAAGCGGGAAAAGAGGTTGCCGCTCCAGACGCGCAAGCGGGGATAGGAAGGGTCGTAGCTCGATCCGGGCAAGTTGCGGGCGCCGATCACTGCGTCAGCTTGTTTGGAGCGGAGCAGGTCCAGGCCTCGTTCCATGAAATCCAGGCCGTAGGGCAGGTCGGCGTCCAGGAAAAAGACAAAGCGGCCTCGGGCCTGTCCAAGACCATTTCGCAGGGCGGCGCCTTTGCCCTGGTTCCGGGCCAGCCGGATCAAGCGGACCGAATCTCCGGCAAATCTCTGGACGACGCTGCAAGTGGCGTCCTGACTGCCGTCATCCACTACCAGGATTTCGAAGGGATTCGCGCGATCGCGCAGAAACCCGATGACTCCTCGCAGAGTCGGCCCGATACGGTCTTCTTCGTTGTAGGCTGGAATGACGACGGAAATCTCCAAGGCACTTTAACCGGAATCGAGAGCTGCGTGTTGGCCCAGAGCGGCAAGAATCGTGCACAACGGACGCCGGGCGATAGTAGCATGGAAGGTGTCTTTGCCGCCTAACGCCGCCAAAGAGATTTACACCAAGGCCCGGTGACGAACGGCCAGGGCCGCCCCCGCACTTCGGGGTCAGGAATCCTGAATCGAAGCAATTCCGACCAGATCCTCCAATTCCCTGTCGTAGCCTGGGGCGACTCGTGGCCACTGAAACCGCTTCAACTTTGCGGCCAACCGCCGTGCCACTGAAGCAGCCTCGCCTGGATGAGAAAGGCTCCAGCACAGGCGCCTGTCCAATCCCTGCAGGCTGTTGTAAAGACAGTCGGAGTGGAATTCCGCCGGAATCAGCTCGGGGTAGCTGAGCCGGGCGGGCAGGATGGGAAAGGCGCCGTGTCCGGCAGCCTCCAGGATGCTGATTCCGAAGAATTCGTGGTGAGCGGTGGAGATCACTACGCAAGCCTGACCAAGCAGCTGGCGATAGGTTTTGCGGTCGGCGAAGCCCTGATGGATGATCTGGTTCCGCAAGCTGGCAATTCCCTGCTGAAAAACCTCGGGACGGCGGCTGAAGCGTTGGCCGCACAAAGCCAGGCGGAAGTCCAGTCCGGCCTGACGGGCGCGCTGGAGCGCCTCAAAAAACTCCCCCGGATTCTTGTCGTACTCCCAGCGTTGATTCCAGAGCACCAGGGGCGGCCCATCGGCATGGGCGCGAATGCGGGCCGGCAGTTCGATCCCCACCGGCAAGACGGAACATCTGCGCCTGAGTCGCTGGACCGATTCCAGTTCACGAAATTCGGGAAAATGCTTGAGGAATGGTGTCAGAGCCTTAAAAAAGGACTCAAGATGGTAGGCCGAGCTAAAGAAAACCCGCTCGGCAGCCAGCATGGACGAATAGTTGATGAAGGCGTAATGCTGGTCGCGTTCGCCCAGTTGACGCCGCATGGGTCCGGTAGAGCCGTCCTTGGGAAGCGGGTAGGTAAGCTGGTTTTCGTGCATGTAAAGTGCAGCCGGAAGCTGCGCCGTGCAGGAACGGGTCAGGGCCAGGAAGGTGGCCAAGTCCAGCATGCTGGTGGCCAGGATGCAGTCGGGAGGGCTTTCGGGAGCCGATTCCAGAAAACGGCGCGCCAGAGTGACCGCCCCGCCATGCATGCGCCATTTCCAGTAGCGGGCGGGCAAAGTCAGCAGTTGAATTTCGTGTGAGCTGTGCTTTCCATAACCTTCCGCCCAGGCCTGATGGCTTCCGCCGTGGTAAGGGGAGATCAAAAGGACTTTCACAGTCGGATCCTGGGCTTCAGGTTCAGCGGTCCGGACCTGGCTGGGTATCGGTTTGTTCCAGTTCCTGCCCTCTTTCTGCCTTGTTCCCTGTTCCCTGTTCCATCAATGTTTCATCGATTCGCTACTTGATCATCTCCAGGAACTGGCGGTTGCTGGCTGTCTGCTCGATTTTGGAAAGGAGGGCCTGCAGGGATTCCTCGGCACCGGTGCCGGCCAGAGCCCTCCGCAGCAGGTTGATGCGGCGCTGGTCCTCGGCGCTGCGCAGCTTTTCCTCCTTGCGGGTGCCCGACTGCTGGATGTGGATAGCGGGCCAGATGCGCCGGTCGGCCAGCCCGCGGTGCAAATAGAGTTCCATATTGCCCGTCCCCTTGAACTCCTCGAAGATCACGTCGTCCATGCGGCTTCCGGTGTCGATCAGGGCCGTGGCGATGATGGTCAGGCTGCCGCCGTCCTCCAGGTTGCGGGCCGCGCCGAAGAACTCGCGGGGCTTGGCCATGGTGCGCACGTCCAGGCCTCCGGAAAGCGTTCGCCCCGATCCCTTGGTGGCGGTGTTGTAAGAGCGGGCCACCCGGGTCAGGCTGTCGAGCAGGATGACCACGTCGGCGCCTCCTTCGACCAGGCGCCGGGTCCGCTCCAAGAGCATCTCGACCGTCTTGATGTGGCGTTCGGGGGTGTGGTCGTTGGAGGAGTGGATGACTTGGGCCTTGGTGCTCCTCCTCATCTCGGTGACCTCTTCGGGGCGCTCGTCGACCAAGAGCATGAAAAGGTGGACTTCCGGGTGGCTGGCAGCGATGCTGTTGGCCAGCTTTTGCAGCAGCACCGTCTTGCCCGTGCGGGGAGGAGACACGATCAAGCCCCTTTGGCCCTTGCCGATGGGCGAGACCAGATCGAGGATGCGCATTTCGGGTTCATTGGTTTCCGCAATCAGCAGAGGCTCTTCCGGGTCGATGCTGATCATCTTGGTATAGGGAGTCCGTTTGTGGAATTCCTCAGGATCGGCCCCTTCGACGCTGTCAATCGACTCCAATCGCCGCCGCCCGTTGCGAACCGCCGACTGGCCTTGGACAGCACAGCCGGTCAGCAACTGGAAGCGGCGGATCAACGCCTGTGGCACCTGACAGTCCTGGTGGGTGGCCTGGAAGCTTTCGGAGGCTTGGCGCAAGAAGCCGAAGCCTTCAGGAACGATTTCCAGGATCCCCTCTGCTGGGCCGGGAGGCCCTGAAGCCTCTTCGCGACGGCCCCTATGCCCTCGATCCGGCTTGCCGCCTTGGCGTCCCTTTCGGGCGCGTCCCCTCTGGGAGGCACCCGATGGGGCATTGCCCGACCGATTTCGCTGATTGGCGCTTTTGCGGCGTCGCTTCCTTCGCTTTCTCTGGTTCGGATCCTGGTTTTGGTCTCGCCGGTGGCGAGAAGCGGGTTTCCTGTCGTTCACCGTCTTCTCCGAGAGGGATTCGAGCGGAGTTCATGGTTGGCAGCAGGTAGCAGGCGGATGGCCCTGCCGGCCTCAACGCTCAAAAAAACCACAATTCTCACTGGGATGGTACGCCCCATAGCAGAATGGATTGCCCTGGTCGCAGCGCCAGCCCTTCGCGGCAGCGCTGTCAGACTCGTTCGGGAAGCGACGGGCGCCGATTACGCCGACAAGCGGCGATCCAGCCTTCAGGATGGTTCAAAAATCTCCCGTCTGCCAAAACGGGCTCGCTTCCCCAAAGATGCAAAATGGCTTATCGCCTCGATCCGGTCAGAGGCTGTCTACTTTCCGGTGCCCCACCGGGGCGGCAACGCTCGGCATATTGGATCGCCAGGGCATCTCTTTGTCAACCGATGCTTCGGAATACCTGCTCCAGCCTCCCTGCTAATGACGTTCAAAAAAGGGCTGGGTTTCGCTTTTCTCGGCCCGATTCGTCCATTTGCCCTCTCCCCCGGCGGCCAGAGCCCGGCAAGTCTATAATGGATGGGATGAACAGGCCAAGAAAAATCGTCGGCCTGCTGGCTGCAATGGTCTTTTTCTTGGCTGGGACGCCGCTTGCAACCCTTTCCGTCGATACATTTGACCACAGCCACCGGCAGTGGGACGCGCTATTGAAGGAATACACCCGCAGCAAGGACGGCAGCACGTGGGTGGACTATCGCTCACTGAGCAAGAGCCCCTCCCGCCTGACAGGGTATCTTCAAGAGCTCGGATCGGTCTCCCGGCCGGTTTACGAGAGCTGGCAGCCCGCCCAGCAACTGGCCTTCCTCATCAACGCCTACAATGCCTGGACGATTCAGTTGATCTTGAACCACTACCCGATCGGGTCGATCCTGGACATCGAAGAGCCCTGGAAGCAGCCTGTGGTTCGCCTGTGGGGCCAAGCGATCAGCCTGGATCTGTTGGAGCACGGCCTGATCCGATCTGAATTCGACGAGCCGCGAATTCATTTCGCAGTCAATTGCGCCGCCCGCAGCTGCCCGCCGCTGCGCATGGAGGCCTTCGAACCCTCCCGATTGGAAGAGCAGCTGGAAGATTCCGCCCGTCAGTTCCTGGAAGATGAACAAAGCAACCGGGTTGAGGAAGGCTCCGCAAGAGTCCTGGTGCATTTGAGCAGGATCTTCGAGTGGTACGGAGATGACTTTCGATCGCGCTATGGGGGCGTGCTGCCTTTCGTGGCGCCCCGCATCAGCCGCGACCCCCAAATCAAGTCGCTCATCCGGGAGGGGAAGGTGGAGGTCCGCTACCTGGAGTACGACTGGGGATTGAACGGGCAATAGGCTCCCGATCGGAAGGAGTGGAGGAAAACCGAAATGTTCTGCCCCCAATGCGGCACCGAGTACCGCCCTGGGTTCTTCGAGTGCGCCGACTGCCGAGTTGCCTTGGTGGTGTCCCTTCCTCCGGAGCCGGACCATTCCGGCAAAGGCTGGGAAACGATTGAGTACACCACGTTTACAGTCGGTCAAGTCCCGGTTCTCAAATCCGTGCTGGAGGCCGAGGGCATCGAGTATTTCCTCACCGATGAAAATATCGACTCGCTCTACGCCTCCTTGCCGCTGCTGAAAGCGCCCCGCCTGATGGTTCGCCAAGAGCAAGCAGACCGCGTGCGCGAGATCATCTCCTTACTGGACGAGCCGGCGCCGGACACGCCGTTCCAGGAAGAGGACTAGGCGAGACCCAAAGCTGCAAAGACGACTTTGCGGCTTTGCGGCTTTGCGGCTTTGCGCGAAACTCCCTACGCTCCAGTCGGCCTGTGACCGGTCTTCCCTGGCCGGACACCGGGCTTTTCCGGGCCGCCCAGCCGATTTGCTATCATCGTCCGGATGCGTAAGACACGGCTTTTCACGCCGGGGCCCACACCATTGATGCCGCAAGTGCAAGAGGCTTTGGCACGCCCCATCATTCACCATAGAACGCCCGAGTTTCAGGATCTCTTCCTGCAAGCCCGCAGCAACCTTCAGGAAATCTTTCGCACCCGCCACGACCTGGTCATTCTGGCCACCTCGGGGACGGGAGGAATGGAAGCCGCCGTGGCCAACCTGCTGGGTCCGCAAAGCCACGCCCTGGCGGTGGTGGTGGGCAAGTTCGGGGAGCGCTGGCACGACATTTGCCAGGCCTGCAACGTCCCCTGTTCAGCCCTTTGCAAGGAATATGGCCAGGCTGCCTCGGTGCAGGAGATCCGTCAGGAATTGCAGCGCCATCCCCGTGTGGACGCCCTGCTCCTTCAAGGCTGCGAGACCTCGACGGCCACCAGCAACGACCTGCAGGCCATCGGACGCCTGATCCGGCAGGAGTTCCCCCAAACCCTTCTGGTGGTGGATGGGATTACCTCAATAGGCTGTGAACCGGTCGATACCGACGGCTGGGGGCTGGACGTGGTGGTCAGCGGATCGCAGAAGGCATTTGCCTTGCCGCCCGGCCTCTCTTTTGTCTCGATCTCGCCCCGGGCCATGCAGCGGCTGCAAGAGGCCCCTTCGTCCCGCTACTACCTGAACCTGGCCTTGGAGGCGCGCCTTCAGGCCAAAGGCAAGACGGCTTATACGGCTTCGGTATCATTGGTATTGGCCCTGCTGGAGGCCACCCGGTCCATTCTGGGCCAAGGCCTGGACAACGTGATCGCGGAGACCGCACTGATGGCCCGTGCGGCGCGGGCCGGGTTGCGGGCAATGGGTTTCACTCTCCTTTCTAGCGCTCCGGCCAATGCCTGCACCGCCGTCTATCCACCAAAGGGAATCGACGCAGCTCAACTGGCGGCCCGGCTGCAGGAGCGCTTCGGCCTCAAGGTGGCCGGAGGGCAGGGCGAGATGAAAGGAAGAATCATCCGCATCGCCCACCTGGGGTACTTTGACCTGTTGGATGTCTTTTCGGTGCTCTCCGCCCTGGAAATGGTCCTGATCGAGTTGGGCCGCCCCTTGCAGCCCGGCAGCGGAGTCAGCGCCGCCATGCAGCAGGCCTGCCCGCAAACCGTCTAAGATTTCACGCAGAGGCTGCGTGAAATCCCGGAACGCCCGCAATGAAGATACTGATCTCGGACAAGCTCTCGCCTCAAGGGATCGCCTATCTGGAGCAGCAGCCGGGGATCGAAGTCGTCAACAAGCCTGGGCTATCTCCCCAAGGGCTTCTCGAAGAGGTGATCGACGCCGACGCACTGCTGGTGCGCAGCAAGACCAAAGTCACGGCGCAAGTCCTGGCTTCGGCCCGGCGGTTGAAGGCCATCGGACGCGCCGGCGCGGGAGTCGACAATATCGACCTCAAAGCGGCCACAGCCCAAGGGGTCGTGGTCATGAACACCCCCGGAGGCAACAGCGTCAGCGTGGCCGAGCACGCTCTGGCCCTGATGCTGGCCCTGGCACGCAATGTCCCTTTCGCACATGCTTCCCTCCTGGAGGGGCAATGGCTCAAGTCTTCCCTGACGGGGACGGAGCTGAACGGCAAGGCCCTGGGGGTGGTCGGCCTGGGCAAGATCGGCTCGCTGGTGGCGCAGCGGGCACGCGGCTTCGGGATGAGCCTTTTGGCCTATGACCCTTTCATCAGCGAGGAGTACGCCCAAAGCCTGGGAATCGATCTGCGCAGCCTGGAAGAGGTCTTCGAAGAAGCCGATTTCATCAGCCTGCACTTGCCCTTCAACGGCAAGACGCGCGGATTGATTTCCCGCAGCCTGCTGCAGCGCATGAAGCCGCAGGCCTGCCTGATCAATGCGGCCCGAGGCGGGCTGGTCGAAGAGGACGACTTGATCGAAGCGCTTGAGCAGGGCCGGATCGCGGGTGCCGGGCTGGACGTTTTCGTCGGCGAGCCCCAGGTGAACCCCCGCTTGCTGCAGTGCAAGCGCCTGGTGGCCACTCCCCACATCGCCGGTTCGACGGTCGAAGCCCAGGCCAAGGTGGGCCACGGAATCGCCGTCCAGATCGCCGATTACCTGTTGCGCGGAATCATCAGCAACGCGGTCAACTTCCCTTCCGTCTCTCCGCAGGAGCGCGAACGCTTGATGCCCTACCTGCACTTGGGCGAACGCCTGGGCAGGCTCGTGTCCAGCGTGTGCACCATCCGCTACTCCCAAATCGGCATCCGATACTACGGCGAAGTCAGCCGGCTCAACTACAAGCCGATCAGCAACCGCATCCTGAAGGCGGTCTTTCAGCCCAACCTCTCTGAGGAGGTCAACGACATCAACGCCCGCAGCCGCGCTCAAGAGCGAGGGATCGACGTCATCGAGACGGTCAGCAGCCGTGCCCGAGGCCATTCCAACCTGATCAGCATCCAGCTGCGCAGCCCCGATCTGATGTCCTGGGTGGAGGGGGCTGTCATGCACCACGGCGAAAACTACCTGGTCTCAGTGGACGGCATCCCCATCGAATCCCGCCTGGGAGACCGACTGCTCTTCATCCGCAACCAGGACCGCCCCGGCGTGATCGGCCAGGTCGGAACAATTCTGGGAGACAGCGGCCTCAACATCGAGTCTTTCGTCTTAGGGCGCAGCCAGCAGCAGGCGGACGCGGTTGGAGTAGCCATTGTTGACGATCCGATCCCGCTGGGAGTGCTGCGGAGAATCGATGGAATCCCTGCCATCCGCTTTGCCCAAGTGATCGAGTTTGGGCTGGATGATTAGCTCTTTGCCGACCGGATTCCGGAGTTTCGCGCAAAGCCGCAAAGAACGCAAAGGTGGGGGGCGCCGGGCCTGCCCCGGCGAGCCCATGGCTAGGACCAATGGAGGCAAAAATAGAGCGCATCTCCGTCCACTTTGGCACCCTCCAACCGTCCTTTCTGTCCGCTTCAGCGGGCTGCCCCGAAGGGCTTCAGCCCTGATGAGGGCTATTAGGCCAGTCCTTTAGGGCTGGTGGCATTGCGGACGCCTAGAGATCCGGAGCCCGTTTCAACGGGCTTCCCTCTCCGAGGCTTCAGCCGCTCCCCTGACGAGCCCGTCCTCGACCGGAGCTGATGAGCCGCGAATCGTCATTGAAGCCCAGCCCTGGGGATGGCTCAAGCCGTCGGGAAAGCCCGTTCGAAAAACGGGTTGCCCCTGAATCGTCCGCTCCTTGAACCAGCCCTGAAGGACTGGCCTAGCAACCCTCAGGGCTGAAACCCTTCGGGAAATGCCGCTGAAGCGGCCTCAACGGAAATCCAGCCAATTCTGCCAATCCCCTCCGTAACTCATCGCCGCCGGAGCCCAGCCATTGCGGTGCCCCAGAGGCCCTCGAAGGTCTTCATTTCAAAAAATTTCGCCCGAGGTCGCCGTTCGGCGACCTCGGAAAACAGAAGACAGGATTCAGAAAACAGAAGACGCAGAAATGAGAGTTACTGGGCGCAGCGAAATCCCCTGCTCCTGAACCAGCCGAGCGGGACGTCCCAGACGCGGCGGGCGCAACGGACGGCATCAGCCTCACTCCACCAGGAGCCTCCACGCAATACGCGGCGATTTTTCCCTTCCAATGAATTGTCAGCCTTTGTGCTGTAGTCCTCCCTCCACTTGGTGGAGCACCATTCCCAGACGTTGCCGGCCATGTCGTGGCAGCCGTAGGGCGAAGCGCTACCCGG
>JANQFM010000054.1 GCA_028277865.1 Acidobacteriota bacterium | reverse complement strand
GTATCCAGCGACAGGTTGGAGGGGAACTGGCCGCCGTTGTACCCAATGGGGTAAGGCCGGTTCTGGAAGTAGTTGACGTTGTCGCTGGAGTAGTTGGTGCACTGGCCGTCAAAGCCGAAAATGACCGGGACGTTGGCTCCGTAGTTCCCGGTATCGCCGACAGGTGGGGCGTAAGCGCCGCCGTGGCAGGAAAGGCAGGAGGAGAGCTTGTTGTCCACCGGGCCGGCAAGCCTTTGCCGACAGCCATCGTGCTCATAGATGTCAATTGGGGCCAGCACGCTTTGCCGAGCCGGAATGCTCTCGGAAGCCGGCACGGCCGGGAAGGTCCAAGGATCGGAGCCCCACTGCACGCCAACCGGGCTCAGCCGGTCCCAGGGGCTCTGGGCGTCTATCGTCCCGTTGTAGGCAAAGGTACCGAAGACCCAGCGGGTCGGCGAGCGCGAATCCACCACCGCCACATCCATTTGCACCAGGTAGACCGGCTGCGGCTGTCGCCGGCATTGGTAGGAACCGTCTTCGAGGACGTGTCGATCGGCCTGCCACTGGGGAGAGCCTTCCAAGTAGGGTACGATCTCCGGGGTGGCGGTTGTAAAGAGCAGTTTGGCGACCGCAGTCCCTTCCGGAAAGGGCAGGCCGGCCGCCACCGCCATGCCTTGGTCATCGGCACTGACGGGTACACCGGTCGAATTGGGAATTGCCTGGCCGACCGACCAGCCGCCCCAGGGGTTGTAGACGCCGAAGGCCCAAGTCTCGAAGCCGGGTCCGCTGCCGGATTCGACTCCAGGGAGGCCGTGCAGGCCAAGCCGCCGCCCGGGAGCCCCCAGGAAATCGCTCAGATGGGCGGTTCGCTCGTTGGTCATGCCGTGGATGAACTCTCGCCCGGACGTCAGGTCGTAGGCCATCCAAGGCACATGAAACCAGCGGGTCTGCCCAGCCACATCCACCTTCCATCCAACTTCATTGCCGAGTTGGGGATCCTGGCCTTGACGCACATACTCCTTGATCGCGTTGATGTATTCATCCCAGCCGTCGGTCCACTGCGGCGGCGGACTTTCGAAGTTCACCGAGAAGTCGACATCGACCCCCAGCCAAGTGCACACGTCCTTGGGGCAGGTGCCCGGATCCTGGCTGGGATAGTCGTGGCTCAGCTCGAACACTGGGCCATTCCAGCCTGGCGGTGGGGGTGTGATGGCGTTGCGGAAAGCAATCTCCCGCGGAGCGATGCATGCGGACGTCTGAGCATTGCTCACCATGGTTGTGGATGGGCTGCAGGCCACCCCGCAAACGACCCAAACGGCCATCCACAGGCAGCTGCCCGCAAAGAATCGATCTTTCTTTGTCACAATGAACCTCCTTCAAGCTTTGGAGAAATCAACGATTGGCGAAAAACCAGCTCTGGGAACAGGACGACGCATCCATATTCTCCTTCTACTTAACAAGAATCTTGACTATTTTCATATTAGGAATTCTAGCACAACTCTGTTGGCTTGATTACCTTTTTCGTGGATTCCTTCCTGGATCGCAGCGAGGAGAGTAATCCGGGTTAAGGCCAATGCTGCTCACTCAAGGAAAGAAACTGGCGCGGAGAATAGATGGCCACGTGCCGGGCTCGTCCCGGTCGGGCCGTGTTTGGAAACCAGAACCGCGCAAAGGCACGATGCGCCACCCCCGAGCTTGCCTCGGTGGGGCGATGTTTCCTCTGCGCAGAAGGCGAAATGGCCGGTTTGCAGCAAGTGCCCGCAAAAGCTTCCTGTTTAAGGGCGGCTGCCTGGGCTGGGAGCACTTGTCGGCCATGAAACATCGCCCCACGGAGTCAAGCTCAGTGGTGGCGAAAGTGTTTTTTGAAACGGGTCTGGTCACTAAACACGGCCCGACCGGGGCAAGCCCGGCACGTGGCCTTCATTGCCTCCTGCACAATTCCCCTTTAACCCGGATTTCTCATGGATTGCCGTCGCGAGGGGGCGCAAGCGCCGTCCTGGCAAGGCGTCGCGACCGAGGCCCGCGCAGGCGTACTATACTGTACGTCGGGCAGGCCGAGGGAGCGCAACGCAGCCAGGGCGGATGATTTGCGGCTCCGCAGTAGGCTATCCATGAGAAACCGGGTTAGTGAGCAGTATTGGGGTCAACTGGCTTGTCCCGCACTGCCCCCTCCACCGACAGGCCCATCGCCAGCAGCCGCCGATCGGCGCCGTGCTGTCCCATCAGGCTCAGTCCTACAGGCGCCTCGCCGGGACGATGGCAAGGGATGCTCAGGGCGCAGCGGTCCAGGAAGTTGCCGACGCTGGTGTTGCGCAGGGCCTTGAGGTTGACGGCGAAGTAGTCTTCCTCCGATTCCAGGGAGGCAATCGTAGGTGCCGCCATGGCGACGGTGGGGAAGGCCAGGGCATCGAAGGGGGATGTTGCTTTGGCACAGCGTTTGATCAGGTCGCGGCGGGAATCGAGAAGATCCAGGTATTCGGCCGCAGTGCGCTTGGCGGCGGCCAGGATGCGGGGGGCGACGAGCCGATCATAGCGGTCCCGATGGCTTTCCAGGAATCGACGGTGCCAGGCGTAGGCCTCGATGGCCAACAGGCCTCCGCGATCGTACTGGGCCGGGATCTCGAGCAGCTCCGGGATATCCACTTCAATGACCTGGGATCCTGCTCTGGAAAGTCGGCTCAGGGCGCGTTGAAATGCCTGGGCCACAGGCTTTTCCAGGTCGTCCACAACATGCCTGGTGGGAACTCCCAGGCGCAGTCCGCGCAAGGGAAAGGGTGAGGGAATTCGGGGAGTCCGGTCGGCCAGGACGGAGTCGACCAGCGCACAGCAGGATACGGTGGGGCAGATGGCGCCGACCGAATCCAGGCTGCGCGACAGGGGAAGGACGCCCTGAGTGGGGATGCGGCGGGCGGTGGGCTTGAAGCCGCACAGGCCGCAAAAGGCTGCCGGGACACGCAGCGATCCTCCCGTGTCGGTCCCCAATCCCACTACCGCCATCCCGTCCGCCACCGAGACGGCCGCACCGCTGGACGAGCCTCCGGGCACTCGTCCCGTGCGGCGGTCGTAAGGGTTCAAAGGAGTTCCGAAGTGGGAGTTGATTCCCAGGGCCGAGTAGGCGAATTCGGTCATGTTGGTCCGCCCCACCAAAACCGCCCCAGCGGCTCGCAAGCGGGCGACGGTCGGTGCGTCCTCAGCGGCGGGCGGAGCGTTTTGCAGGACTATGGATCCAGCCGGCGTCGGCTCCCCGGCCACATCAAACAAGTCCTTGACCGAAATCGGTATTCCCGCCAAAAGGGAGGGGACGCTTGCAGCCCGGCGCAACCGGTCGCTGGCTTGGGCGGCCAAAGGCGCTGTTTGGGCATAAACCCTGATGAACGCCCGTTTGCCTTCGCCTGAAGGATCTTCAATGCGCTGCAACGCGGATTCAACCAACTGTTGGCTGCTCGTTTGCCCGTGATCCAGCCGGTCAGCGATCTCAAGGATGGAACCGTGGACTCCCTTTCCCATAAGTGGCCTGTATTGTAGCCTGTGGAAGAAGGTGTCAGGAATCAGGAAGAGGGGACTGGAAATCATTTTCTGCCGGGTTCCGGGTTCCGGCAGATTTTACGCAGACCGCTTTTTGAGCCCGCCTTCGATTTCTGCCTGAATGACGGGCCCGAACTCCAAGAGAGTGCTTTCGATCTCTTCTTCCAAGCTGTGGCTGGGATCGATTTCCATCGGGGACGGGTCCACTTTCTTGCCTACCTGGCAGGCGACCATCGGCACCAGGATCTGGTGCAGTTTCTGGTGCAGACGACTGGTGAACTCGTCTCGCACGCAAAGCGCATAGGCCAGCCGGATCAAGGTGTCATGGGGCTTGGTCCGGCGGGTGCGCTCGCCGGTCTCCCAGCGCGACAGCTCGGGCTGGTTGATCCCCAGCAGCCTGGCGAACTGGTACTGCTTCAGCCCGAGCTGCTTGCGCAAAAAGACGATCTCCTTGCCGTTGAGCAGGCCCGGCTTGGTCACCAGCCTCCAGGCGATCACGCGGTGCAGCTGGCCCAGGCGCGGGATGGCGGCCTCTTCGTAGCCGCAGCTGTCGCAGCGGGACCAGCGGATGCCGCACAGGTAGACATTCTCCAGCCCGCACTCGGCGTAGCGGTACTCTTCGTTGCAGGCTTCCATCCGGCCTTTGGAGCAATCGGGACATCGCATGACGAAACCTCCTTGTCTTTCACCAAGCGGTGATCAGAATGAGCCTCGAGTTCTTCAAGTCCAGGCAGAGTACGATGGTCAGCAGCATATCGCTGAGGTCGCCCCCTTCGATCTTGTACTTCCAGGATCTGCGTTGGCGGTTGTAGCTCGCCTTCAAGAGCTGGGTCTTTTGGTCCAGCAAGATGTGCCGGACGTCCTGCATGTCGGCGCCCGCTTCCCGCAACTCCTTTCGAAAATGGCTGGTCTGGACGACAAAGCCGTATTCCACGATCCAATGTATCCGGTCAAATAACTTCCCTTCATCGAGTCTTCCTGTCTCTTTTCTCGGCATCCATTTTATACTCCCTGGTTATATTTCTTGTCAAGCTCCTTTCGGATTTTTCACCAACTTTCTCGACTGCGGGATCCCGGCTACTGCGTAGCAAGCGAGGCGCCTGAGCCTTGGAGAATCGAGGGCTTGTTTCGAGAATTGCCTCTATAACTAAGTACGTTCGAGAAGGGAAATCTACGAAAAAAAGTTCGTGCTTTCGCAAAACATGGCCCGCTGGACGTCACGGAAATTTGTTCTGCCACTGAGGCACAGAGTGCACAGAGAAGAATCAGAAAAAGCCCTCTGATCTCTGTGCCTCCGTGTCTCTGTGGCAATCCCCTCTACTCTACGGGCGGCTCAACCGGTATCCCGCCTTTCGGACGGTCAGGATATGACGCGGATTGGACGCATCTTCCTCCAGCTTGCGGCGCAGCTCACCGATGTGGGTGTCGACCGTTCGGGTCAGGACGGTGTCCGGATAGCCCCACACCTCGCGGATCAGCTCCAGCCGGCTGGCCAGCTTGCCGTCGCGCTCCAGCAGGGCCCAGAGCAGGTCGAACTCCTTGGGCGCCAGCGCCACCGGCTTGCCGTCGCGCAAGACTTCGCGGGTGGAGGGGTCGACCTGCACCACGCCGAAGCGCTCCACCTTGGACTCGCGGCTGCCTTGACCGGCGGAGCGCGGTTCAAAGCGGCGCAACAGGGCTTCGATGCGGGCCAGCAGCTCCAGCACGCTGAATGGCTTGGTCACGTAGTCGTCGGCGCCGAAGCGGAAGCCGCGCACCTTGTCCAACTCCTCCCCCCGGGCGCTGAGGATCAAAACGGGCGTGCCGATCTCCTCTTCACGCAGAGTGCGCAGCAGCCGGAAGCCGTCCAGTTCGGGAAGCATGAGGTCCAGGATGATCAGGTCGGCGCCCCGCCGGGCCGCATCCAGTCCGGAACGGCCGTCCGACACGACTTCGACTTGATAGCCCTCGATTTCGAGGTTGTTTTGCAAGCCGTAGGCCAAATTGGCATTGTCCTCGATCACAAGTATTCGTTTCATGACTCTCATCCCTCAGTGGTGGTCAGGAGAAGGGGAAGCCCATGTTTCGAGCGCAGGCTCCCCCTCTGGTGCCTTGCCCAGGGCCGCAAACTCGACCACGAAGTTGGCGCCGCCCCCATCTGCCGACTCCACCCAGGCCTTTCCGCCCAGGGCTTCGGCCAGTTCCCGGACCACCGAGAGCCCAATCCCCGTGCCTGCTACAGCCGCGTTGCGATGGCGAGGCAATCTTTCGAAGCGCTTCCAGATGCGCTCACGGTCGGCTGAGGCGATTCCCTCTCCCTGATCCGTCACCCGGATATGGATCCGGTCTTCCAGCCGCAACAGGCTCAGGGTGACAGTTTGGCCTGGCGGGCCGTACTTGACAGCGTTGTCGAGCAGGTTGAGCACGATGCGGCGCAGTGCGTCCGAATCGACTGAGATGCGGCAGCGGCCCTCCTGAAATTCCCCGTGCACCAATCGGAGACGGGCCTTGCTGGACGACGCCAAGGGGGCGAACCGCTCGACGATCTCGCGCAAGACGGGCAGGGGATCGGTGGGGCGGGGACGCAGCTTGATCCTGCGGCGCACCGAGCGGGAAAACTGGATGATGTTCTCCACCAAGTGAGTCAGGCGCTGGGCTTCCTGGCTGATGATCTCCAGGGACCGCGTTTCCTCCTCCCCCGTCCGGACCCGTCCCAGCAAGAGGGTCTCGCTGAACATCTGGATCTGGGCAAGAGGGGTGCGCAATTCGTGAGAGACCGCGGCGATGAAGTCGGACTGGCGGCGGGCCAGTTCGCGTTCGCGGCGCAGCTGGACCAAGGCTGCCGCCAACAGCCCCATGTTGAGCAGCATCAGAGCCAGCAGCAAGGGAACCCGGGAGCTGGGCAGGCCTCCGATGATCAGCCGGGGGGCGGCGTCCGGGTGCAGGGTGACCACCGCTTCCAGCTCGCCCATCCCCTCGCCGAACGGCTCGTAGGCCGAGATGCGGGTGTAGCCGTAAACCTGCTCCCCTTGGAAGATCCGCTCGCCGGACGGTCGGCGAACGCTGATGGACAGGAGCGAATTGTCCAGGCTCTCGCCGCCCAAGGTGGGCGGCATCAGCGGTCCCCTCTGCAGGGCCAACCTCATTTGCTGGACGATCTGTTCCGTTGCGGTCACAAACCCCTCCACTACTCCGGCGCCCTGTACCGATGGGCCGGACCGAAAGATGACCACGGAGTCTCCATCCGGGGAAAAGAGCAGGCAGTAGCGGCCTCGGGCCGTCCATTGGGCGACTTGCCGCTGCATTTCCCGACGCACCAACGACGTGAAGAAATGGGCCTGGTCTTCACCGTGCAGCTGGACAGGACCGTCCGGCAGCTGAAATCGAAAGTAAGTGCGGGCCAGACTGGGCTGAGGACCGCCGGGGTCGTCAGCAGGCCGATCGGGGTCAGGCAACTCGGGGGCCGCTCTGCGCAGCAGGTTGAGGGCGGGACGAAACTGGTAATAGTCAAGTTGATTGGCTGTACGCCGCACGAATTCGCGGGCGGCCAGGGCCGCATAGTCGCGCAGTACGCTTTCAGCCGTGGCTCGGTAGGAACGTGCCGCATCCACAGCCTGATAGGCCAGGATGACGGTCAACACCAAGCTGAGCAGCAACAGCCCGAACAGAAAAGCCGGCCTGGATTCCTGCAGCCTGTGCTTGCGCCCCGATTTCGATCTTCGCATTCGATTAGCTTGCGGACGCTCTGAGGCGCCTGTCAAGGATCGGCGACCTGCAACGGCCTCTCCTGACCGGATTCGCACTCGATCTTGACAAGCCCTTGACAGAAGAGGGAACCGGAGGGTGAACCGCAGAGGACGCAGAAGAGAAGACGCAGAGAGCGCGGAGAAGAAAGAGGTGCCATGGGCTCCAAGCACTCCGGTTTCTTCTCTGCGACCTCTGCGTCCTCCCTCTGCGACCTCAGCGGTTTCATGCCCGTCTTGGTTCCTTCCTGACGGATCCTTGACTAAAGTTTTGCAAAGAACTGGCCCGGCAAGCCTCTGCCTCTGCTATCCTGGCGTTCGTTGAATTTGGTATTGGTTTCACTTCAAGGAGGACATTTCGATGAAGAAGATGCTCTTTTTTGCCCTTGGATTGGCATTGTTGGCTGGATTGACCGGCTGCGGGTCGGCCGAGGCGGACAGCAAGGAATACAAAGTGGAAATCGGCGAGTCGGCCTCAGCGGCCAAGAAAGCGCACTCGCATGACGTCAGCCATGAGTCGCTTACGGAAGGCCGCAAGGAATATTCCGTGTCGGCTTCTGCAGGGGCGTCCTACAAGTTCAGCCTGACTCAGCAGCAGATCGAGGACATCCTGGGCGGGACGACCGTAATCGTCGAAACCGCTCAAGGCGGAATGAAGGTCAAGGTCGGGCCGGCAGAAAAAAAGGCCAAGAAGTCCGGCTGGTAAAGTCGTGTTTCGCGCCAAGACGCAAAGGACGCCAAGCCTGACGGGGGTGCTTTGCGCCTTGGCGCTTGCGGGTGCCTGCACGACCCAAGGCGAGAGAGATCCTTCGCTGGAGAACCTCATCCGGCAGGAGCAGCAACTGCTGGCCCGGGGGCCGGATGCCCGCACTGCCGAACAAGTGTTCGGTTCCGATCCCTTCCGAATCGACTACCTCCCAAGCCTGAACCGCTACCTGGTGCTGCTGCGCAACGCCTCGGAAGTCCTGCTCTGCGATGACAAGCTGCGGGTGCTCGACCGCCAACCGGCGCCCCGATCCCCGACAGGCTGGGACCGGGACGGGGAAAGGCGGCTATTCGTCGCCGGAGAGCTGTCTTCCAGCCTGTCGGTTTACCGGATCTCGACAGAGCGGCTTCAGCCTCAGCAATCCATCCAACTGGGTGAAACCGCTTCAGTGCGCGACCTGACCTACCTGGGCCGACCCAGCCCCGCCGTGTTCCTGCTCGACGGTTTCGATCGCCGCCTGATCCGTCTGGAACTCGAAAGCGGGCGTCTGCAGTTTTTTCCGCTGGGTGCCGGCCCGATGCGAATCCTGCACCGCAGCGGTCACCTGATCATCAACCTGCTTCAGGAGCACTCCATCCTGGTCCTGCCTCTGCGGGAAGGGCTTCCCGATTTCGATCGCTCCTCCCGCATCTCAAAGCAGGGACCCTTTTGGGGCCTGGACGCTGTCGTTGCCCATGATCGCCTCATCCTGGCTGCCGGAGGCATTGAAGATCGCCCTCTGGACCGCAGCAAAGGCGAGTTCGGAAACGTCGATTCCTTCCTTTTCACCTACGAACTTCCCAGAATCGATGGAGTCTTTCGCTGGGATCAGGATTCCGCCAGCCGTCATAACCGCCTCAACCTCTCCGAATCGGGCATTGTTACGCCCAAGGCTGTGAGGCTGGCTCGGCTCCCTGGAGGAGGGCTGCAGCTCTGGGTGGCGGGCTTCGGCGCTGACAAGCTGGCTCAGTTTCGAATGCAAGGCAGCGAACCCCAACTGGAGCGCTTGCTGGACGTCTCCCCTGGGATCACCGATCTTCAGGTTGGCAGCCTGGGCGGCCATGTGCGCCTGGCACTGGCCAACCCTTTGCTGGACCGCTGCCGGCTGCTCTCCCTCAAGGCAGGCCAACCCACTCAACAGTCCGCTCTGCTCGAAGCCTCCCGAGGACGCAAGGCCTCGGCTCAAAGCCGCCTGGGCGAAGCCCTCTTCTTCACAACACTGCTGGCACCCGACAACAGCAGCCAGGGATCGCTTTCCCGGCTGAGCTGCGAAGCCTGCCACTTCGAGGGCGGAATCGATGGGCGCGTCCATTACACCGGACGCCAAGACATCCACGCCACCACCAAGACGCTGCGCGGCCTGGCCCGCAACGTCCCCCTCTTCAGCCGCGCCGGCGACGAGTCGCTCTCTTCGATGGTGCTGGCGGAATTCCAGGTGGCCAACCAGGGAAGCCAGGATGTTTTTGAAATGCAACCCTCCCACCATCCCTGGCTGGCCTCGATCGAAGGGCTGCCCGACCTGCTCACTCCATTGGAGCTGCGCCGTGCTTTCCTGGCTTTTTTCATCGATTTCGAGCACCGCCCCAATCCCTGGCGCTTGCACCGTAAATCCCTGGACACATTGGCATTGCGTGGGCTGGAGATCTTCCGCAAACGCTGCGAAGACTGCCACCAGGCAATCGATTCCACCCGCCAAGGCAAGGCCGTCCCCTTCGATCAGTGGCGGGACTGGCTGGAAAGGGAAAACCGCGACTTGATCTGGGGCGCCCCCTTTTACAGCAAGACCGGAGTCCGCCCTTACGTCGACCCCTCCGGCGCCCGAGTCCCCAGCCTCAGGCGTGTGTGGCTGAAGTACCCCTACTTCACCAACGGCTCCTCCAGGACCATCCGCGGCGTTCTGGAACGATTCCGCTATCAGGGCAGCAGCATTTGGCACCACCACGACCAGAATGCAGATTCATTTACCCAAACCTTGACTGAGAATGAGATCGAAGCTCTGATCGCCCTGCTGCGATACTTTTGAGAGCGGGTTCCGCACCAAGAAGCAGCCCCATGAACTCATCTTCACTTTGCGTTCCCTTGGTGGCTTTGCGGCTTTGTCCGCAAGCATACTATGCCGCTTCGCCCGAAGGCGTGAGATCTATCCCCGTCACCTTTCAGCCCATTGTCGTCGCAGTGCCGGCCAGCGGCGGCTGCGCAGCCGGATGCAGCAGGGAATGACTAAGCCACCCATGGGCAGCAGTGCGGCGCACAGCATAAAGACCAGGGGACGACGCACGCTCGCATTGACTTTCCCTGTGAACAGTTGACGGGGGTAGTAGGGTCGAAAGAGCCAATTCAGCAAAACTGCTCCAAACAAGATGCTGAATTGGGGGCCGAAGGTGGTCAAAGCTTCCAAGAAGCGCAGAAACGACTCGGAATCAGAGCCGCCCTGGACGATGCTTTGGCCCATGGCCATCAGGCCCACGAACAGAAAAATCCAACCGATCCTTTCCCGAGTCTGGCGATCCGTCTTTTCCGGCCTCGACACGAAGATGCCTGCCATGAGCGGCAAGATGCAGACGATCCCTCCTAAGGCGCCAGCCAGCTGAAGCGTGCCTCCAGCAACGAGGGCATTTCCGCTGGCCAGGCCCGATCCCATTTCGATTCCTGCCACCAGGCTTAGCTGGCTCCCGGCCAGATAATGGGCAATGGAGAGGCGGCTCGACAAGGCAATCTGGCCTGGTTCCATTGAGAAGGGCCGGAAAAAGCGACAGGCCATGGCCAGCAGCCCGGCTATTCCCAGAGCCAGCAGAGGGACTCTTGACCAATGGAGAATTGCCTGTGCGGTTGCGGACTGGGACTCGTGGACCAACCCGGCCAAAAACGCTCCTTCAACCAAGAGCGCTGAAGCCTTGATGCGATAAAACCAGGAGACCATCTTGTCTTCCCGATCCATTGCCTCGACCGGCCTATTCGCACGTCTGCTGGAAAGGGATTCTTCCAGACGCAGCCAGAGGGGCAGATTGGCGACCTTCCGGGTGGCCAACGAAGCCTGCCGGACAAGACTTTTTTTCGTCAAGTCGGAAGGAATCATCAAGTCGCTGATGAGGTATAGCAGTATCCCCAGGAGAGGGAGGCCTGGAACAGGAGGCAGCCACAGAATGGACAGGCTAAGCACTATCCAGGCTCTGGCCCCTGTGACGTGCGCTTGGCGGATTTCCAACCAGAAAGCGGTGGCGACACTGGCAAAGGCAAACAGGTGCATCGCCAGGCTGGCGGCGACCAACGCGGAGGCAGCGGCAAGATCCTTCGGCAAGGATCTGGGCAAAAACACCGGAAGGGACAGAAAAGGGACTCCGAAGTTGAGGAGAAGCCAGCCTGCCAGAATCACGGTGGATTCGAACCAGTGGCAGCCCAGGACTCTGAGCTGGCGCCAGGCCCGATAAAACCACGATGGCTTTCGATCCCCGTTCGGGGAAAGATCCGGCCCAGGATAGGGCCGCTCCAGAAGAGCCCAGGAGGGCTGCTTCCTTTCGAACCACCTCCAGCCGGGGATTGCCCAGTAGCCAACAACGGGAATGCCGGCCAGCACAAAACGCAGGCTGCGGACCCAGGCCTTGAAACGATACTCATCCGCGGTTCGCCAGGAAAGAAACCGGTCGATGACCCACCCATTGGCCAGGTATAGCGCAGCCAGCAAAGACAGGGCCAGCCAACCAGGAACAGCACCCAATCGTCCCTCAGTCGGCGAATCGGCTGCGATCTCGATGGGAAAGAAGATCAAATCGAAGGGAATGAGAATCATGGCCAGCATGAAGCCGGCAAGCAATCCGAAGCGCAGAGGCTTGCCCAAAGGGCGGCTTTCACTCTCACCATGGGGGCGGAACTTGTTGGCTTTTTGCCAGCGCCGGCGAATTCTCTCCAGGTGCCTGGACTGATTCTCCTTCAGTCTTTCTGGAGAGGCATTTTGAGGCTCCTGCTCGCCGTCCTGGCAAACCAGCCTCAAAGCTTGCCAAGAAGCCTTGTCAACCTCCTGATTGCGTCGGTCGATGTCGTCGTCCGCTTTTTTACCAAGGCTGGGTGCCAGATAGGCATTCAGGAAGAGGCGCAGAGCCTTCTCGCTGGCTTCCTTCCCGTTCAAGCCGAGGGCGAAGACAGTGGACCGGGCCAGGACAGGCCAGGCATTTTGTGGATTAAGCCGCCAAATCAAATGGCGGATCGGCGCGTTGGCAGCGTCATCCGTGTCGTGTGCCGCACTTGAAATCGAGTCGGACAAAGCAGCCAGCCAGGCCTTTTCGCTACGGGATTCTGTAACTGTCAGCCCCAACCAAGTCTCTGCTAAAGAAGCCAGGCTGCGGTCGGCCACCAGTCCAAGCAGAATCTCGCACTGTC
>JANQFM010000037.1 GCA_028277865.1 Acidobacteriota bacterium | reverse complement strand
ACCTGGTGGCGGAAGGCGAGGCAGCGCCCACCGACAGCGAACTGGCAGAGTTCCTGGGCAAGCGGCTTCCTCCCTACATGGTGCCCTCCTTTTTCGCCTTCGTTGAACGCCTTCCCCTGACCCCCAACGGCAAGCTGGACCGGGAGGCTTTGCCGGCGCCGGAGACCCTGATGGAGCGCCGTCGGGGATTCGTGGCGCCTCGCGATGAGGCCGAAGCGAAACTGGCGGAAATCTTTCAGGAAGTGCTTCAGATCAAGCAGGTTGGAGCAGGCGACGACTTCTTCGAACTGGGAGGCCATTCCCTTCTTGCCACCCAGGCGGTCTCGAAGATACAGAATGTTTTCGGCGTCGATCTGCCCCTGCGCACCCTTTTTGAGGCACCCAGCGTGGCCGCGCTGGCCGCCCGCATCAAAGGGGAGTCTTTCAAGGCGGCCGCACCGCCCATCCTGCCGGTCGGCCGACATGGAGACCTGCCCCTCTCCTTTGCCCAGCAGCGCCTCTGGTTTCAAGACCGCCTGATGCCGGGCCGCTCCTTTTACAACATCACGGCAGCTTGGAGCTTGACGGGGCGTTTGCAGCTTGCGGCCTTGCAGGGCAGCCTGAACCAGATCGTTCGGCGCCACGAAGCTCTCCGGACCTGCTTTCCTTCCCGCGACGGGCATCCGGTCCAAGTCGTTTCACTGCCCAGCGGGCAACCCCTGCCATTGGTGGACTTGAGCGGCCTGAACGGGGCTGCCCGTCAGGCCGAGCGGCTGCGCTTGGGCCTGGGCGAGGCCCGCCGGCCCTTCAATCTGGCCGCCGATTCCCTCTTGCGGACCCGATTGCTGCGGATCGCCGAAGAAGAGTGGACCCTGCTGCTCACGCTGCACCATATCATCGCCGACGGCTGGTCGCTGGGCGTATTCCTGGATGAGTTGGCATCCCTGTACGATGCCCTCTCCAAGAGGCTTCCGGCCCCTCTGCCCGAACTGGAGGTGCAGTACGCCGACTTTGCCGTCTGGCAGCGCCAATGGCTTCAAGACGAGGTGCTGCAGCGCCAGCTTTCTTATTGGACGCATCAGTTGAAGGGCGTTGCCACCCTGGAGCTGCCCTCCGACCGGCCCAGGCCTGCCGTGCGGGGCTTTCGGGGCGGCAGCATCGAATTGCGCCTGCCCCAAGGGCTTTCCGCTGCCCTGGACTCCCTGAGCCGACGGCACAATGTGACGCTGTACATGACGCTTTTGGCGGGCTTTCAAGTGCTGCTGCAGCGCTACTCGGGCCAGAGCGACATCGTGGTGGGCTCGCCCATCGCCAACCGCAATCATTCCGAAACAGAAAGGCTGATCGGCTTTTTCGTCAACACCCTGGCCTTGCGTTGCGACCTGTCCCAAAACCCCAGCTTTGCGGACTTCCTGCATCAGGTCGGCCAGGTTGCCTTGCAGGCCTTTTCCCACCAAGACCTGCCTTTCGAAAAGCTGGTCGAACACCTTCAGCCTGAGCGGGACTTGAGCCGCAGCCCGATCTTCCAAGTCGCTTTGGCTCTGCAAAACGCGCCCCGCCGGGAATTCGCCATGGCGGGCCTCAAGGTACGTCCTGTGCCCATCGCAGTTGGCTCTTCGCGCTTTGACATCGAGGTCAGCCTTTTCGAAGGCGCTCGTGGGCTTCAAGGTGTCCTGGCCTACGACGAGGATCTGTTCGACCGCACGACCATGCTGCGCCTTGCCGGGCATTTCCGGACCCTTCTTGCCGGCGCTGCAGCCGATTCGAAATCGCTCTGCTCCGAACTGCCCTTGTTGACTGAAGAAGAGAATCAGCAG
>JANQFM010001109.1 GCA_028277865.1 Acidobacteriota bacterium | reverse complement strand
GACGCAACCAGCTTCCCGACTTTCCTGGGGCCCTTGGCAAGAGCCTTTTATTTTAAGGGCTCCAAGCTGACCAGTCAGGAGAAGCAACGCCTAAGAGGGCTCTATGGAGGGGTGCTGACGGGGATTTCGAGCAATTCCTTGCCGTCGGCCAATCTCCAACAGTAGGGCTTGATCGGGCGTGTGCCGTCCAGCACCCCTCCATAGAGCCCTCTTAGGCGTTGCTTCTCCTGACTGGTCAGCTTGGAGTCCTTAAAATAAAAGGCTCTTGCCAAGGGCCCCAGGAAAGTCGGGAAGCTGGTTGCGTCGTACAGGTAGCCCCGTTCGGCCAACACCTTCAGCAACCCGTTGCTCCAGGTGAATCCCGGTCCTCGAAATCCGACCGGCTTCTTTCCGGTCAGCCGGGCGATCTGGACTTCCGCTTGCGAGACCTCACGCCGAATCTCGTCCTCCGAGTAGCAGTGGAAGTAAGGGTCGTGGTTGAAGGAGTGATTGGCCAGTTCATGCCCTTGGTCGGCGATCATCCGCAGGACGGAGTCGCTCTTCCCCACGGCTGCGTCACGTCCGACGACAAAGACGGTCACTTTCAGGCTAAGCTGTTGCAGCAGGTCAAGCAGACGGGGGACGAACGAGCCAAGGTAGGAAGGCAAAGCTTTCCATCCATTGTCGCCATGCGTTTTCATGTAGGCCCACTGGTTGTCCAAGTCCAGCGAAATGGTTGCCAAGGGTCGTTGCATGACGGTTTCCGGCAAGTGATTCATCAAGCGGTCAAGGCTCTTTGCTGTCTTTGCAAGGAGGCCGCCTGATCCGTCCGGCAGGCGACGGTCGGACGGTTTGGTGAGCTCGAGAGTGCCCGCAAGCGCTGCACCGCCTGGCGGGCCAGCCTGGTGCTGGAATTCCAAGCTGTGATCGAGGGGTAGACTTGAGCCGTTGTGGCCAGAATCAGGCGGCTGCCGCCGGCCTGAAGAGAAGGCTTTTGGGCAAGGTAGCCCAAAGGGTAGATCGGTTCTACGAAAGGCGCCCGGAACAATCTGGCACCCAGGATGTGTTCGCGGCCAAGCGGCAGATCCCGGTAGAGATTGAGGAATTGGCCCGTCCAGTCCTCCAGGATCTGTTGGTCGGCTTGGCTGAAAAGCCGACTGTTGCGGTCGCAGTATTTCATGACATAGGCGAGATATTGCCCTCCGTACTGGGAGGGATCCACCAAGGCGGACATCTCGACCACGCCGTCGAAGCCTGTGCCGCTTTTCACCACCGGCGCCCAGTAAAACCCGTCCAATGGCCTGGAGAGAAAAAAGAGGGCATTGATCACGCCTTGGCAAGGCAGCTGCGGATCAGAATAAGAGTTTTCAAGCGTCGAACCGCGAGTCATTTGGGCGAGCAGGGGAAGGGGCGCTGTTGAAATGACCCAGTCGGCCTGGATAGCCTCACCCCCGTCCAAAGACAGCTCCAATCTCCGGCCGTCACCCGATTCCCGGATGCCGGCCACCGGCGTCCCCAGGCGGATGCGCCCTCCCCGCCGTGTGATGGAGCCTTCAAGGGCGTCGATCAGCCCCTTCAGGCCGCACTTCAGGTAGCCTCGGGTCGATACATTTCGTTCACGGCCCAGCCGCTCCCACAGGTAAAGGGCAGGCAGGTTTCCGGCATGGGGGCCGAACTTGGCCTGGAAGAGGGGCTTCCAGACCGTCTTCCAGATTTCCTGTCCGTACAGCCTGCTGAGCGCAGAACGGGTCGAAAGATTGTCGAGGTCTTTGCCCTTCAACAGCCGCCTCAGCATCAATGAGACCACTCCAAGCCGCAGTCGGCCCGCAATGGAAAGGGGCTGGAAGCGCAGCAGGTCTGCCGGCGTGTTGAAGGCGTAGCGGCTGCCTTTGACAATGAAGCTCATGCGGGTCGGCTTCCAATAGACTTGATCGGCAAGCCCCACTTCCTGGATGAGGCCGAGCAAATCGGAGTCGGTCGGCATCACGCAGTGGTAAAAGCGGTCCACCCATTGATCGCCATGGCGGAAGAAGGCTCCCAGGCCTCCCAGACGGTCTGAGGCCTCCAGCAGGGTGACATTGGCAGCCCCGTCTTTGGTGAGTTCGTGGGCGGCGGCCAATCCTGCGATGCCTCCGCCGATAATCGCCACATTTGGACCCATATCAGCCAATCCTCACTGGCGGGGGCTGGAGCATGTTGCGCAGACCCAGTTTCAAGTATTGAAGCAGCGTAGGGAGCAACTTCAGCTTGCTGCTGCCCTGTTTGCGGTCGTAGCGCAGCACCAGGGGCACCTCCTGGATCTGCGGCCGGAAGAAACGCAGCTTGAGCAGCAGTTCGACCATGCAGGCAAAGCCGCGCTCTTCCACCAGACGCTCCCCCCAGTGCTGCAAAGCCCTTTGCAGAAGGTCGATGCGGTAGGCGCGATAGCCGCTGGTGAAGTCACGGATGCCATCCAGCGGGAGGCAGATGCGAAAGAGGAGGGAAGCGCCTCTGGAAAGCAACCGTCGAAAAGGGGGCGCCGTCCGGTCGTCGCCTCCATCAACAAAGCGGGAGGCCAATACGATATCGGCGCCGTCGGAAATCCACTGCCTCATGCCGGCCAGCAACTCTGTCCCATGGGTGTCGTCTGCATCCATCACAACCAGCACGTCTTGAGGCGATGCCTCTCGGAGGCAGGCCTGAATGCCCGAAAGGACGGCTTGGCCCAGACCGACATTGGTCGGATGAGAGACCAGGCGGCAGTCCAATCCCGGCACTCCTCGGCGGGTAATGTCCGCCGTCCGATCGGTTGATCCGTCGTCCACGACCCAGGCTACAAAGCAGTCGCTGAATTCCAGTTGACTGAGGCGATCGAGCAGCCGCGGCAGGGATTCCTCTTCGTTGTAGGCAGGCAGCAGCAGGTGAACCCGGCCAACTGCAAGGGATACGCCGCATGAGCTGGATGGCGCTTGCCTGCGGCCCAGCAGGCAGGCGTAGCGGTCCTGGATCTGGCGGAGCATTCTCCGCTCGGGGCGGCTCAGCAAAGTGGAACGGACCATTTTGGAAAGCAGTTCCAATTCTGCCTGAGTAGGTTCCAGTGGGTTGGCCGGGTTGACTGTAGTTGCTGCAATTGCCATCTCTGCTCCTTTAGGCCGCAGGTTCCAGTGAAACGAAATCTTGCGGGCGTTCCGCCTTCCCGAAATAGTGGAGGCAAGCCTGGATGATTCTTTGGGCCGCCCGGCCGTCCCCGTAAGGATTGAAGCTGGCTCTCATGCGGCGGTAGGCCGTCGGGTCTGTAAGCAGCCGGGTGGCCTGGCACACGATCTCCCGGCGTTGCTGGCCGATCAGCCGCACACCGCCTGTTTCCAACCCTTCGGGCCTCTCCGTCGTGGAGCGAAAGACCAAGACCGGCTTGCGGAAGGTGGGTGCTTCTTCCTGGATCCCGCCCGAGTCCGTGATGATCAAATATGCGCGTCTCATCGCTTCAACGAGGGCCGGATAAGGGAGGGGATCCAGCAGGTGGATCCGCCCCTGATTGCCCAGGCAGCGGCGGACAGTTCCAGTGACGTTGGGGTTGAGGTGAACAGGGTAGACGACTTGAAGGTCGGGAAACCGCTGCACCAGTTCCGAAAGGGCTCTGCAAAGGTTCCTGAGAGGATCTCCGTGATTTTCGCGGCGGTGAGCGGTAACCAGGATCATGCGGTGGTTGTCGAGAGCTCCTTGGGGGAGGTGATTGTGCAGAGAGGCCCGTTTCAAGGAGGTCACGTAGTTCAGGGAATCGATCACCGAATTCCCGCTGACGAATATCGAACCGGGATCGACTTTCTCCTGCAGCAGATTGCTGGCGCTGCCGACGGTGGGAGCGAAGTGCAGGTCGGCCAGGCAAGAGATCATGCGCCGATTGGCCTCTTCGGGATAGGGATGCATTCGGTTGTGAGAGCGAAGCCCAGCCTCGATGTGGGCGACGGGAATCCTCCTGTAAAAGGCGGCCAGCGCCCCGACGAATGCGCTAGTGGTGTCCCCCTGAACAGCGACCAGGTCGGGCCTGTGCTCGCTCAGGATGGGATCCAGCAGGCTCAAGGATCGGGTGGTGATGTCGGAAAGGCTCTGATCGTGCTGAATGATGTCCAGGTCGTAATCGGGCTTGATGGACAGCAACTCGAATAGGCCGTCGATCATTTCCCGATGCTGCGCTGTCGAGGCGAGAATGCTTGTGAAGCGTACGTCGGCGGCCATGGCTCGCACAATGGGCGACAGCTTGATCACCTCGGGCCGGGTTCCCAAGACGGTAAGGACTCTGATCGGCTTTCGCATGGAAAAGCAAAACCCCTCAAAAAGTGCAGCGGCATCACCCCGGCAACCGTTTTGAAAGAAGCGGGAAGTTTCGGCCTGGGACGACAGGGCGGCCAGGCAGCTCAGCCCCTCGGTCGAGAGCACGAAAAAAGATGCCGCTGCGATCCCCAAAAAGCGCTGTAAACGCTTCCAAAAAAACTGGATTTGAGAATATATTCGCGCCTTGGACTTATCTGGTGATCTCGATCACAATGCTAAAAGGGCTGGTGCTGTAGAACTATATGGTTGGCATGGGGGAAGCCACAGAGACACGGAGACACAGAGATCAGAGGGCTTTTCTGATTCTTCTCTGTGCACTCTGTGCCTCGGTGGCAAACTTGACTCGAATGTGAAGAGAACGGCAAACCTAGCGGCCTAGCAAGTTGGACTGGATGGGCACCTGTCCCGCCAGAGCCGACAGGAACCGGCTGTTGCCCAGCAGCGCCTGGGCAAGCAGCGGCTCTGAGGCAGTGATGCGCAGGGAACCTCCGACCTGATCGAATCCGTCGCCAAAGAAGACGCTGTCGCTCAACAGGCCCACCGCCCGTGTACGCGGAGAAAGCTCCAATGATTTGCCAGCCGTCAGATTGCCGGCGGAATCGTAAGCTTCAAGCGAGATCTCGGCAGTCCGGCTGTGGGGATTGAGGAAGGCCAGCCCTTGAAAGGCGCCGATGGAGGAAGAATGAGCAACATGCAGGAAAACAAGCTCTTTCCGGCCTTCGGCGAGCAAGGGCAGCGCTGACGAAGTTCCCAGGTCACCGCCATCAAAGAGGACTTGGGACACGATGTGAGCCGCTCGATCCAGGGTCAATTCCAAGAAACCCGAGATCGGCGCCGCAAGCTGCTCTGTATCCACTTGCAGCAGTTCCTGCAGATCCAGCCACGCGCTGCTTCTTGCGCCAATTGGCCGGGTTCCCTGGTGCCTGGCCCCGTCATCGGTTTGAACCTCCCATTCGAGGCCAACATCGGCATCGTCCAGATTGAGAAGGCCGATCCTGGTGGAGGCCCGGCCGGAACCCAGAAAAATGTGGGGCGCCCACAGTTTTGCAGCTCGCCGGCCCGGATCTCCCGCGCCGGCATGGAAATGACCCTGTCCTGCAATCAGCTGAAATCCTCGGATGGAAACGTCGCTTTCGACCCGGACCCATCCGTCATGAACAATCGGGTCCGGGCTTTCAAAAAGCTGTCCCAGGCTCTGCTGCAACGATCCCCATGGCATCAATGAGACGTTGCGTTCATGGACGGAGCGGCCCGCAGCATCGAACAGTTCGATTTGAGCGGCAGCCTCCCTCGCCCCGTCCGGATTGAACAGAAAAAGAACCGACGGCACGGTGTCGGAACGATGGGCTCCCTGAAAATAGAGCGTGCGGGCGTCAGGAAGGTCAGCGCCCACACCGTCCATACGGTCAGCCGAAAAGTCCCCGATCAGAAAGAACCCCTGAGCCAGGCCGGATGGACTGCGGGCCAGCAGGGTCTCAGTATCGGCCACCCTTTCCCGAACCAGGAAGGCGCTTTGGCCGCGGGGCATGATCGGTTCCTGGATCAGCGCTGACTGTCGGCCTTGGCTGTCGAGCCCCAACAGATCCACTTCGATGCTCGAATCTGAGCCGTTCAGAAGTGCTGCGGCGACAAAGGTGCCGGGCAGGTCGATCTGGGCGGGGATGGCCAGCAGACGGGTCGCGACGACTTGGACCGGAATCTCGCTCACATTGTTGCTCAGCACGCTTTCGGGACCGCCTGAAACCTCTGCCCTGGCGGTGTGGCTGCCCCTCAGGCCGGCACGCGCAACGACGGTCACCTGACGGGCGGAATCGCCCCCGGGCCTCAGGTCGTGCAACAGGCAATTGACGATTCCCTGCTGATGCTGGCAGCCGGCGCTTGCAGGTTCGGAGCGGAGGAACTGGAAATCTTCGGGCAACTTGAACTCAAGCCCGGCTTCTGCCGCCGCCTTGGTGCCCCGGTTGACAACGGTGGCGCTGAAGGCGACTTGCTGATTGCTTTCGACCGTGGCGGGATCGGCTTGGAGTGCAACTTCCAGGTCGATCTCGCCTGCATCCGGAATCAGCCGAAAAGTGCGGATCTGCTGAGAGGCGAAGTCGGCCTCAAGGGCGCCGTTGAGGTACGACGCTTCAGCAACGTCGGTTTCGATATGCGAGGTGATTTGGGCAGCTTTGATCGCTGCTGCTAGAAAGCGGATTGTTGCAGTCTGACGGGATTGGGCCAGGTTCCACAGGCGCAGGACGATCCCTTGCCCGATCCCTTCCTCGGCGGGCTTAAGAGCCCAAAGAAGGACGTTGGGGTTGGTGTTGGACAGAGCCGAGAACGACGCGGCGGGCAAGCTGGGCATGCCGCCCGTGACCAGGCCGGCCACTGGCGGATTCTGGTGTTCCAGGCTCATCCTCATGGCGGCTGCTGGATCAAATGGCCCATGGCTTTGCAAGGCGAAGCGCTGCCGGAAGAATTCGTCTCCGCCCTGGTCGCGAATGCCCAGCCTGCGCCCGTCGACCTGACCGCCTGCCAGTGCGGAGATTCGGGGTGTTTCGGAATCCAGCGCCTGGGCGGTGCTGTCGCCCAATCGAAAGAAATAGGTGTCCCAATTGGAGAGGGTGATTCCGATTGGGCCGTCGCCGGTCATGTCTGCGAAATGATTCAAGGTCAGCCAGTCATAGCGTGCTGAGCGGTTGGCGTAGTGGCCTCCCTGGCTCTGCAGACGTGCCAGTGCGATGGCACCTACTTCCTCGTGCCGGACGATGGGGTTCTCCAGGTTGAACCCAAACGCCCAACTCTCCAGCCCGCTGAAATTCTCAGTGATTTCATTGCGGATGTCGATGCGGGGGATGCCGCGATAAAGGGTAATACGGCTGGTGTGCCGCACAGGATCGGGTCCCGAGGCTTTCAAGGTGACCGAAACCGGCCCAATGTTTTCGGGGCTCAGAGTGCCGCTCGAAGAGCCCAGATCATTGATGGCGAAGCCATCGGCGGCGGAAGCCAGCTGGAAGCTTCCCCGCTTTTTGTCCAGCAGGCTTGTGATGGCGCCGCGGGGTGCCACCGTGACTCGATAGTCGCCGTTTTCAATCACGCCTCCCGATATGGTTGCCGCCGGGCCGAAAGCCTGTCCGGAACCCGAGCGCACCTCGTAGACCCTGTAGCCCAGGCTGGGTAATTCACCGGCCAGGATGCGCAAGCGGCTGGGTGCACCGTCCTGTTCAACGACTTGAGAAGGGACCGTTTCCTGGGAAGCCAGGTCGACCACATGGACCGGACCCGGCGCCGAGAAAGGCAGGTCGGCATAGTCGGTTCGCTGCCAGCCCAATGGATTGAAGACATAAAAACGCGCCGTCGAGCCCTGGGCAGCAATCAGTTCGCCCAGGGCTTGGGCGGCGTCCCGGTGCAGCGCGTCCACATAGGATTCGATCTCCGCCGCCACCTCCCGTTGCCATTGCTCACGGACCCGGCGCGGCACCGGGCCGTCAGCAGTCCAGTCGTGCTCGAAATAGAGGCCGAAGTTCAGGAAGGCCTTCTCACGGGCCGCCTCCCGGCCATCCATAAAACCGGGGAAGAAAAGGCTGGCCAGGGTCGCCATGGCCTCGGCGGCCCTCAGTTTTTCCAGGCTCCTCTTGACTTGAGCCGAGACCTCGGACAGCGAGGCGCTGTACAGATCCCATTCGTTGCCGAAGCTGTGGGCGACGTGCGGCAACTCGTTCCCGTGAGTCCTCTCCAAATCCTCAAAAAAGTCCAGTTCATTGCTGACGATGACGCGGCGCTGTGCGTTCGACTTGTCCTCGGCCACAGTGAGGAACTCGTCAGTCATGGTCTCCAAGTCATCCCAGCCGTTTCCGAAGCAGCCGACCACCTCGTAAGGGTATCGGCGCAGGAATTCCTCATCGCTGCTCACGAAATCGACAATGGAGGCTGGATTCCGAGCTTCGGCGTAGCCGCCCATATGCCGGTTGGTGGCGGCCAGTATGGAATTCCATTTTGTCAGGACGCGTTGCCCGTCCGGACCTTGCCAGTAATAGGCTTCGTGCTCGCGGTCGGCAGCATCGGGTATCTTGGTCGCGCAGCCGCAGATCCCCTTCCAGGTGTACTTGGCGCCGGCGCCGGCCCATAGGGAAGCCAGTCCCCACGGCATTACCTGGTTTTCCATGCTGAGCGCCATTTGGAAGTCGAGGCCATGACGGCGTTCCAGGCTGCCGGCGTAATAGAGGCTGCGCAGGGCCGCTTCGGCGGGAACACCCCCATAGAGGACGACCAGGGGCGTCATGGGTGCACTGATGTGTCCGCTTTTGAGGCGCGAAATGAGTCGCTGCCATTCTTGCTCGGTCTTGTTCTTTTCATACTCCCAGAGCCAGAAACTGCCGTCGCAGACAAAGCGGCTCTGCCAGTCACTCGGATTGCCGTCCGTCTGATCGGCCAAATCCAGGTAGTAGTCGATCATGTCGATGAATGCTTGGCGGTAAGTGTCGCCGTCGGCCGTCCAATAGTAATCGGTATGATCGTCCACAGCGATGTAGATGCGCTTGGGTTGACCCTGGGCCGTCAACGAGGATATCGCCAGTGCCGCAAAGACCACCACCAAGCGAAATGGGAAGTACTTGCTCATTTCGATATCGAGTCCGCATTGCTAAGGCGCTTGCAGGTACTCTCGGCAATCCTCACCTCATTCAGCGGCACATGTCTTGCCGGCTGAGGCGAAGCTATTCCGAGGGCACCCCACCAGGCTTGCATAGGCTCAAGAGTCGATTGTGTGATTGCAGTCACAACAATGAGGGAGGAGCAGCCAACCAAACGCACCGCCGCCTTGGGCACTGTCGAGTACAGATGTGGGCTTGCGCTCAGCGACTGTCGCCTGCCCGGAGCTGATTCTTCCCCTCCCGAACTGACAACTGCTCAGATGCTCTCCACGTCGCAGGAGTCGATTTCACAGGAGACGGATTGCTGGATGAGATCGACGTTGAGGACGAATCGGAAGCGGTTTTTCTTTTCAACCAGGATTCCGACCAGTCCGCGCAAAGGCCCCTTGATGATGCGGACCCGGTCCCCTACCGCCAAGTGCGGATAGGGGTCGTAAGGCAGGGTGCTGTAAACCAGCTTCTTGACCGACTCGATCTGGTCGGTCGGCACAGGCTCGGCCTTTCCGTTGAAACCCAGAATCCGCACCACTGAATCGACTTTGAGGATGTGCAGCCGCTTGTCTCGGATCTGGGTGTGAACGAACAAGTAGCCGGGAAAGAGAGGGAACTGGACGCGCTTGCGGCGGTCTTTCCAGCGGGAGAGAACCTCGCGCAGGGGAAGAAAGCACTCGATGTCCCGTCGGCATAGCTGCTCGGCCACCACCTTTTCGTGGCGGGGCCGGGTGTGGACGGCATACCAATTGACCGGGTCCGGCACCTGCTCCACAGACATCGAACTCATGTTAGCACGCGGGCTCGAAGGGCTGTTCGGTCGCCGAGGCAGGTGGAACAGGGAACACGGAACAGGGAAGATTCAAGCATCTTCGGCCTTCCTGCTCTTTTCCTTGTTCCATGTTGCCTTTTCCGTGTTCCACCGACGACAAAAAGCGCAGAATCGAAGCGGCCCAGCTTTAATGTTTGCCTGGCTCCCTTCCTCGATTTACAATTGCAGAGCCCATCGAGGCAGCCTATGACGACAAGCGACAAAGTACAAGAAGCTCAGCAAGCCATCGACCTCATCCTGCAGAGGATCATCGACGAATGGTACGACAACGTCTCCAGCTACTACGTGACCCGCGAACAGATCGAGGCCGCTGACAGCTCTCAGGCAGGAGCCCAGGAAGAGCTGAAGCGCTTTCACGACGAAAAAGGCCACCGCATAAAATTCGCCAAGGAAGCACTGGATTTCACTTACGGCTTGCGCTGTGAGGCGGATGGAGAAAACTTCACCATCGAGATCAGCGTCAACAACAAAGTGAAGGACTTCGACTACGACGACTTTCAGGCCCGCCTGATTCAACATTACCGCAGGGGGCGGCAGGAGCAAATCACTTCTCCTTACGAACTCCGAAACTCCTCCTACGGTGATGTCTTCGAATTCCGGCCCAATTTGAGAAAGGCCTTCCAGGTGGAGAAAATCTCTGGGAAGGCCGATATCATGCGGCTCACCTTTTGGATCGAAAGCAGGTTTCTGGACAAGATTGCTTCCCATCCGGTGGCGGGCAAGCAGTTGGTGGAGCACTATTGCATCTCGCCTTTCCGCAGCGTTTACGCCAAGGTTTACCGGCGAAGCCACTGATGGAGCAGCGGCCAGACGGGAAAGTTGCCACGTGCATTCAGCCCCTTCGGGCAATTGGTGGCCTGAATCAGTCTTTTTGGTAGGACTCGCGAATCCAGTTGTCGACGCCCTGGGAGGGATCTTCCACCACCGGTTCGTCGATGACAAATACCGATCCGCTGGTTTTCTGAAGCAGGTTGAAGCCGTGCTCGAAGCCGCCAAAGACCTCGATGAAGTGGTCGAGCGGATTCTTCCCCACTTCATCGGCCTGACGGCGCAGCTGCAAGACAGCCTCCGGAGTCACTCGCACCCGGATGGCATATTCCTGCTGGAACTTCTCCTCAAAGCGGCTTACCTGAAACTCGACCACCCTGTCGCGGTACATCTCGGGGTTGGACAGCAACTCCTCAAGCTTGGCCTGGGGCTTTTGGATCATCTCGTCGCCGACTACGAACTCCCTGACCACGGGATGATCGGGAAGGACGTACTTGTAGTTGCGGAAGGTTTTTTCACAGACCGTGATCAAACCCCGCGCACCCGTCTGCTCCTTGACAGCCTTGCCGGCGATGGCCTGCATCCCGTCATCGGTGAAGTAGGTATCGATTCCGTAGGCCAGGAAATCGCGTTTGTACTGCTTGAGCAGCGAACCCTCCGAGTACTTGAGGATCTTGAACAGGTCCTCGGCCGTGAGTTGATTGCAGTGGACGATGACGGGCAGGCGCCCGATGAACTCGGCTTCGAACCCATACTCGATGAAGTCGACCGAACGGGCCATCTCGTAAAGCAGGTGCTCCTTATCCAAAACGCCGATATCCTCGCGAAAGCCGATCTGCTTGGCCCCAACTCTCTTCTTGATGATGTTGGGCAACCCGTCAAAGGCGCCGCTGACGATAAAAAGGATGTGCTTGGTGCTGATGGTTTTCTTCTCGAACTTCCCTTTGGCCTGGAATTCCATCAATGATTGCATTTGACCGGCGATGTCCGAGGGCGAGCGCAGCGGCACCGCTGTCTCTTCCATCATCTTGAGCAGTCCCCTCTGCACTCCGTGTCCGCTCACGTCGCGCCCCGCCACACTGTGAGCGCCGGCAATCTTGTCGATTTCGTCCAGGTAAACGATGCCGTATTCGGCCAGGCCGATGTCTCCGTCCGCCTGGTGAACCAGGTCGCGCACCAGATCCTCGACGTCGCCGCCCACATACCCCGTCTCGCTGAACTTGGTGGCGTCGGCCTTGACGAAGGGCACGCCGATGAGCCGGGCGATGTTTTGAACCAGGTAAGTCTTGCCCACGCCTGTGGGGCCGATCAGGATGATGTTCTGCTTCTTGTAGTCGCGGCAGTCGTCTTCGCCCTGGCAACTCTGGATGTGATGGTAGTGGTCGCAGACGGCGGTAGCCAACACCTTCTTGGCGTCATCTTGCTGAATGACGTAGCGGTCCAGGTAGTCCTTGATCTGGCTGGGCTTAAAGTCGAATTGCAACGCCTTGGCGCGGCGTTCGTCCGCATCGTCGCCCGCATCGTCTTCCTGGACGTTTTGGGCCTGCGGGAAGGCCTGAATCCGCACGCCCTGCCTTTGCAGGAGCTTTTGAAGCTCCTCGGGGAGACTACTTTTGTCCGCAGCCATGGTCACTCGCCTTTCTCGGATGCTGAGAACGTTGGCCGGAAACCGGCACAAGGAGTAATTCTACCTGTTTCTGCCCAGCGCCGGTTTGCGGACCCTTGCTAATGATAGAAATTCTTATCCCAGCAATGGCGCTGCAGGACTCGTAGGATCCTCTCAGGGAGGGGCTGAAGCTGCGAGGCGGCTGCATTGGCCTGCACGTGCCGGACGGAGCGCATGCCTGCAATCACCGTGCTGACGGCGGGCGGATGGAGGCAAAATCGCAGGGCCGTCTCGGGCAGGCTTGGGGCTGAAATCCCCAGTTCGCCAATCAGCTTTTGCACACGGTCATAAACCTGCTGCTTGCGGTCATCCTTGAAGTAGCGCCGCCGCCAATCGCGGCGTGAAAAATGCGTCTCAGGGGTCAACCCGCCGGTCAATGCCCCTTCATCGAAAGGAACCCTGGCGATGACACCCACCTGATGCTGACGGCAAGCCGGGAACAGCTTTTCGAGAGGGCTCTGGTCGAAGATGTTGAAGATCACCTGGACGGTATCGACCAGCCCTTCTTCGACGACTTCCTGGGCACTGCCAGGCTGGTGATCATTGACGGAGATGCCGAAAAAGCGGATCTTGCCCTCGCGACGCAGCTTGCAAAGCGCTTGATACCACCGTAAATCCTCGACCCAGGAAGGATCCCAGACGTGGAGCTGAAGCAGGTCGATGCACTCGGTCCCCAGGTTGCGAAGGCTGGCTTCTGCGCAGTCGACGATGTGCCGGGCCGGAAAAGCCTCCGCCACTGAGCCGCTGGCAGGCCAGGACTTGTTTTGGGGCGGCACCTTGGTCGCCACGTAAACTCGCTGGCCGGATTCGCCCAGAAGCCTGCCGATCAGCGATTCGCTGTGGCCGTTGCCGTAGACCAGAGCCGTATCGAAGAAGTTGATCCCCTCGTCTACGGCCTGGTGAAGGGCGCGCAGAGACTCCCGGTCCTCGGCGCCCTTCCACATTTTTCGCCCGATTCCCCAGCCTCCAAATCCGACCTCGGAGACTTTGAAGCCGCTGCGTCCCAGCGTCCGGTAGCGCATGAGCGGCACTATAGCACCCGGTTATCGAAACAGCGGATCTCTCTTTGCACTCCGTGTCTGTGTGGCTCCACCAGATCGAATTCGTTCGAATTCGGGAAGTCCTGAAATCATTTCAGGTGTTTCAGCGTGCTTGCCAAAAGCTGGCTGGCGTCGCCTTCCAGACGCAGGTCGGCGATGTAGTCATGGGCGGTCGGACCCAGGTTGACAATGGCATAGTGGGCACCGCCTTCCTTGGCCAGGCGGGGGACGGAGGCCGCCGGCTCCACTTCCAGGGTTGACCCGATTGAAAGAACGAGATCGCAGGACTGGGCTGCTTGGTAGGCTTGCTGCATCTTGTCGAGGGGCATGGGCTGCCCAAAGGAAACCGTAGCCGGCTTGAGGAAGCCCCCGCAGTCGCACAGGGGCGGTTGGCCGGTCTTTTCGAATTCGTCGAAAACCGGATCCGGCGCCATCAGCCGCTTGCAGGTGCAGCATTCCACCTTGCGGGCCGTGCCATGCACTTCGATCACTTTTTGTTCGTCGTGGCCGGCCAGTTGGTGCAGCCCGTCGATGTTTTGAGTCACGATCTTGTGCAGGTGGCCCATCTTGTCGAGTTCAAAAAGGGCCAAGTGCCCTGCGTTGGGCTGGGCGTCCCGGAACTCATTCCAGCCATCCAGCTTGAATTGCCAGTGCCGGATACGGGCTTCGTGAGAGGACATGAACTCGTCGTAGTAGACGGGCTGGTATTTGGTCC
>JANQFM010001096.1 GCA_028277865.1 Acidobacteriota bacterium | reverse complement strand
GTATCGACGTTGACCCGGTCCAGTGTGGCAACCAAGCCGGTGTGGACGGTGAATTTGGAGGAGGTCATGTTCATTTCCTCGGGGGTTTCACGCAGAGGCGCAGAGACGCGGAGGGAGAGACAAGGAGGAAAGAGGTCCAAGGTCTGCAGAATGTGCCAAACTGTTGTCAACCGCCTGCTTTCTGCTTTTCTGCCTCTCTCTGCGTCTTTGCGCCTTTGCGTGAAACCTACTGAGTCCCGCAAAGATTGAAGTTGCTTATGAAATCCCGCACTGATTGTTCGTCTCCCGGGCTTCCGGAATAGTTGAGGTCTTGGGCCGACGCCTCGGGGTCCGGGTCGCGTCCCAGCCAGCCGGCCAGCCGCAGGCGGTTGTCGTCGGGGCAGTGGATCCACATCAGGTTGGATAGGCTTTCAAAGTCTTGGTCGCGGAATTCGATCCCGCCCCGGACCACCACGTAGTCCAGCACATAGCCGTCCATGTCGAGCGAGCCCCGCCGGGCGATCTCTGCATCATGGAAGTCCATTGTCAGATCTTCCGCCTGGATGTGCCCAAAGGCGGAAAGCGATGTACGGTCACCCCGGAAGAATTCCTCCAACTCTTTTTCGTCCTCCATGTTCAGGAAGTTCAGGTAGAAGAACCCTTTTTCATCCACGCCATGCGACTCGCCGTCGGCGTCGGGAGGGCGGTCGTTGAGGATCAGCACATCGCCCAGCAGTGGGATGCTGATGCTGGTGGCGGCATAATAGCCCTCCGGCAAAAGGGGAGTGTTGAGGATTTGCTGAGCCTTTTCGGTACGGGCCAGGGGATCGGTCTGAAGCGCTTCCAGATCTTCAACCCACTGCTTTCCCAGGAAAATGCAGGATCCCATCCCGATCAGCCCCAGCACCACGATCGCCCCGCATCCGACCGCCACGTATACCCATGGAGAAGTTCCGCCGCTGTTTGCCATTGCCCTGCGACCTCCTACACGCTCACTTTGCACATTTGGATGGAATTGTCAATCGCCCGGAGCAATCACGAGTGGGGGGCAGCCTGATTCAGGCGGAAGCCTTCAATCAGTCCATTCAGCGCGGTCGATCTTGCCAATAGTGGACCCTTAAAATTGCGTCGCAGCCGTTTTTCACCCACACGTAAGCCCCCTGCGAGCCGAAGGTGCGGCCTTCGACGCAGGCGGCGCGGGACTTGCGGTCGATCAGTTCCAAGCTCTGGATGCGCCCTCCCACGTAGCAGGAATTGGGCTTGAAGTCCTCGCTCTTGCAGCGGATTTCACGGGTCTGGATGGGATAGACGGGCACCGCAATGGGATCGCGGGGATCAGGCCTGGGGCGACCGCGGCCCCGGAAGTAGTCGTTGAGATCGGAAAAATGCTCTGCCGTGTCAGCCCAGGCTCTCATGAGTTGGGCGTACCATCGGTCCCGGCCTTGGATGGAATGGACATGGAAACGGCCGTGCCAAGACCGTCGCAGACGATGGAAGCTTTCCCGGACCTGTTGGAAATCGTCGTCCAGGGACTCGACGCGCCGGCTGCGCAGGGCACTGCGCAAAAAATGCCGGCTTTCCTCGGCCAGTTCGCGGGCGTCCCAGGCAATGTGCCCCCGGTGTGTGCTGCTTCGGCTCAGCAGGTCATACAAGCTTTCAGCAGCGCGCTGCAACTGACGGGCCTGACGGGTCAAGTCATCCCTGTGGCCTCCCCTGCGGACTTGGGCGCCGCCGATGAAGACGGTGCCCATGACCAGGAGGACGGTGCTGCTCAGCAGGATTCGTAACATGCCCCGAGTTCGCTTTTTCATGGCTTTTCCTCCTTTGCGGGAGACCCCTTCCCCTCGTGCCTATGCAGATTCATCAGGGCGGAGGTGGTTGCAGAAGAAAGGAGGCCGGGAGTCAGCTCTTAACTGAACCTCTCTCTCCTGACTCCTGACTCCTGACTTCTGACTCTTCTGTTCGCGGTTTTGCCTGTGAGTCCGGAATCTTGCTAGGCTATGCCCGTTTTGGGAAATATTCAGGACTTGCCGACCCCAGCGTTTTTGATCGACCTGCCTGTGCTGCGGCGCAATGCGCAGCGCATGACGGATGCGGCTCACCAGCGCGGCGTCCGCCTGCGGCCGCACACCAAGACCCACAAGACCCTGCAAGCCGCCCGCATCCAGACCGAGGGCGGCTTTCAGGGCTTGACGGTCTCGAC
>JANQFM010000760.1 GCA_028277865.1 Acidobacteriota bacterium | reverse complement strand
AAATCTTCGGTCGTGACCCGGAGGTTGTAGGTGGCGGCTTCGAATTCCGTCCAGCGGAGCCGGAAAGCTTGGCGCGAATAAGGACCAAGGCCGCTGAGCAATTCGAGTTGCAGCTGTGGGACTGAGCGGATAATCGGATCCTGAGGCGGACCCCATTGGTGTGCGAACTGCTGGTAACCGATCAGGAGCACCAGGGCCGCAGCGGCAATGGCCGCGATGCCTTTCAGGTTGATGAACGGTGAAGCCTGGTGTTCCAGCTTCCAGGCCATCCGCCACGATTCCCCGCAGAGGGGACAGTCTGCGACATGTTGGACGAGATCCTTCAGTTCATGGCGCGGCAGCAGGCCCCGCACCCCGCCCATAATCTTCTCAGAATCCGGGCAGTCTGCCTGCGGTTTATCATCCCAATAGACTTGGTTGAAAGCGTCAGCCAGCTTGGTGACCTCGTCGCTGTCGATTTTCATGGCGTCCATCCCATCTTTCTCAGGCAATCCCGAAGATTCCCGAGCCCCCGGTAGACCAAGTTGCTGACACGGCTACGCGTCCAACCTTTGAGACGGCTGATCTCGGGCACATTGTGACCGCGCAGCTTAAGAGCAACAGCGATCCGCCGGGGTTCGACCATGTGCCGCAGGCATTGGCGGATAACGTCGCGAAACTCCTTAGACTGGATCGGGTCTGCGGGTGCCGGGGAGGCTGGCATGACGGACTCTCCTTCTTTTGAACCTTCATCAGGGCGGCTATGCAGCCTCCGAATCTCATCGGTCACAGCGTTGTGAGAAACCGTTCGGATGTAGGCGCCCTTCATAATATAAGAGGGGAACGGCTTCCCATCTGCCTCACAATTTCGAATCAGCCTGAGTACGGCCATGACCCCGTTTTGGACAATGTCATCAATGCGATCCCGCAGCCGGTAAGGGCAGACGCGCTCAACCATCCTCTTCAACTTCTTGCCAAAACGCTCGAAGTCAAACCGGTCCTCATAGCTTCCATTCAGATCGTCGTCAGAAATCGGCTTGCACCTCCAATCACCTGGAATTGCCGATAAGCATACCGAGGTTGGCCGTCAAAATCTATCACCTTTTTTGTTTCTCAGTGAGACAGTCCTGAAGCCCGTCCGTCTTCCTAGTAAAGAGATGCCATAGATAGGACACTTATTCGAAACGTCGATTTATGGGAAGACGGGAAAGGAGTATTGAAATGTTGTTTGGAGTTTCTTTGCGGTTAGTCCTGTTTGCCACCCTGTTTTACTGTTCTTCAGGTTGTGAATTGATGGCACAGCCTCCTTCCGACTGGAGGCCCTTTTCTGCATCCGCTAGTTGCAGCTCTACGGAGGACAAGGCGTGTGCCCCTGAAGCCTCCTTCGAGATAGCCCTCCAAACCAAGGAAACAAAAAAGTATCTGCTACTCACCTTCAGCAGTGACGAAGTGGAAATGGGCGAGATGCCAACCCAAGCCAATCTCTTGCAGCAACCCCAATCCCTCTTTCAGGCAGGGGCAGACAGGCTGCAATCAATTAGTGATGAAAAAGTGCGCGTCGATAGTCTTACCTTAAGCTATCGGCACTATTTCCTGGTTGCTCCTGATTGTTCCAAAACTGCATACAATGCCTTTGCCCAGGCCGGTGCGGGCTTGTACGCTCTTGACTTCAAAGATTCCGGAATTGGATGGAGAATTGGTGGGGGTTTCGGCTTCTCGCCATTTAAGGACCGTCGCAACTGGCAGGTTGAGGTGACAGGCACTTATCACCACGTCCGCCTGGATGGCGATAATCTGGGCTATGCGAGCGTCGGCATCGGTGTTCGATTCCGATGGGACCAATTCAAGAAGCCAAAAGACGATGACACTAAACCGGAGAAGAAGGACTGCTCCAAGGAATCAGCACATTCTTCCTTGAAGAATCTGCTTTAATTCAAGATCTTAGTTTAGCCAGCCAGGGCGGATGCTTTGCGGCACCGCAGTAGGCAATCCATGAGAAGTCCGGCTAGGCCTTGAGTTTCAGCACGACCGGACAGTGATCCGATCCCATCACTTGAGGCTGATGGCTGGCCGCTTCGACTCGCTCCATCAAATCGCGGCTGACGCAGTGGTAGTCGATGCGCCATCCGATATTTCGTTCTCGAACGGTGCGGCGGTAGCTCCACCAGGTGTAGTGACCCGGCTCGTCGGGGTGGAGGCGGCGGAAAGGGTCGGCGTAGCATCGGGACAGGAAAGTGTTCATCCAGGCCCGCTCTTCAGGCAAGAATCCCGGATTGTCACGGTTTTGCTTGGGGTTGCGCAGGTCGATGTCCCGATGCGCGATGTTGATGTCGCCGCAGAGCACCACCGGACGTCCCGCCTTGCGGATGCGATCGCAAAGACGCCGTATGGCACGGCAAAAGCGCAGCTTGAATCCCAGCCGCGAGTGGTCGTGGCGACTGTTGGGAAAGTAGGCGTTGATGAGGGTGAAGGCCGCAAACTCGGTCACCAAGACCCGCCCCTCAAGGTCGATCTTGCGGACGCCCAGGCCATGCTGGACCGAAAGCGGCTGCTGGCGCGAAAAGGTGGCCACGCCGCTGTATCCTGGCCTTTGCGAAGGGTGCCAAACCGAGTGATACCCCAGGGGATGGGTCAGCTCCTCGCCGAGCTGCTCCGGGTGCGCCCGCGCCTCCTGCACGCAAACCACGTCCGCCCGCTGATCCTCGAACCACTTCAAGAACCCTTTGCGCCGAGCCGCCCGAATGCCGTTGACGTTCCAGGAAAGCAGCTTGATCATGGAAAAAGCCCTGAGGAAGCCCGCGAAGCCTAGCCGACAACCGACAACCGACAACCGACAACCGACAACTCTGCCTAATACCGTCCCGCCACCTGCCGTACCCTCTCCACAACTCCCGGCAGCACCTCCAGCGTCCGCTCGATCTCCTCTTCGGTGGTGAAGCGGCTCAGGCTGAAGCGGATGGCGCCTTGCAGGGTTTCGCGGCTCAGGTGCATGGCGGTCAGGACGTGGGAGGCGCTGACGGTTCCGGCATGGCAGGCGGCGCCGGTGGAGACGGCGATGCCTTGCAGGTCCAGGGCCATGAGCAGCGATTCGCCTTCGGCCCCCAGAAAGCTGATATTGCTGGTCTGGGGCGTCCGGCTCTGGCGGCAACCGTTGACCACGGTGTCGGGAATGCTGTTCAGGATCCCTTCTTCCAACCGGTCCCGCAGACGGCTCATGCGTTCAGCGGCTTTGGACAGTTCTTGGCGGGCCACCTGGCAGGCCATGCCCAGTCCCACGGCGCCTGAAACATTTTCCGTCCCGGCCCGCATTCCGCGTTCGTGGCCGCCGCCCAGCATGATGGGCTGCAAGCGGACTCCTTGGCGCACGTAAAGCGCCCCCACGCCTTTGGGGCCGTGAAACTTGTGCCCCGAAATCGAGAGCAAGTCCACGCCCAACTGCTCGACATCGATGGGTACCTTGCCCGCCGCCTGGACGGCATCCGTATGGACCAAAACCCCCTTGCCATGAGCCAGTAAAGCGATTTCCCGGATGGGCTGAACCGTACCCGTCTCGTTGTTGGCCATCATGGCGCTGATCAGGATGGTCTCGTCCGAAAGGGCGTCTTCCACGTCCGCCAAGCCAACGCGGCCCTGATGGTCCACCGGCAGCCGCGTGACCCGGAAGCCTTCTGCCTGCATGCCGTCAAAAGCCATCAGCACGGCAGGATGCTCGATGGCGCTGATGATGATCTGATTACCCTTGTGGCGCAGCCTGCGGGCCACTCCGCAAAGAGCCAAATTGTCAGATTCGGTCCCGCCGCTGGTGAAAACGATCTCATCCGACCCTGCACCCAAAAACAGCGCCACCTGCCCCCGCGCCTCCTCCAGAGCCGCGCGGGCCTTCTGGCCAAAGGAATGAATCGAGGAAGCATTGCCGTACTCCTCATCAAAATAGGGCTTCATCGCCTCCACTACTAGAGGATCCACGCAGGTGGTGGCGTTGTTGTCCAGATAGATGCGGCTGCTCATGTGTTCGAGTGTAGCAGAAGGTAGGAGTCAGCAATCAGGAGTCAGGAATCGGAGGCTGACAGCGTGCACACCTCGATGAATCTTTGATCAAGGCATCTGGCTGATTAGACTCTTGCTGCCAACTGCCAACTGCCAACTGCCAACTGCCAACTGCCAACTGCCAACTGTATGATAAAGTATGAATTCGTAGGCTAATTGAACGGAGTTCGCATTATGGGCAACATTGAACGCATGACCGTCACCATAACCGCCGACATGGCCCAGGCTATCCGGGGAGCCGTGAAAGAAGGCGGCTATGCCTCAAGCAGCGAGATCATCCGCGAGGCGTTACGCGACTGGCGTTATAAACGCCAGCTTCAGAAGCGCCAGCTCGAGCAGCTACGCGCCGACGTGCAGGTCGGCCTTGATGATATCGAGGCTGGCCGGGTCCGCGCCTTCGACGCGGATAGGATCGTCAAGATTGGGGAACAGCGATCAAACCACTCACCCTTCGCATAACCGAAACCGCTGAGGAAGACCTGGCCGATATTTGGGCCTTTATCGCCCAGGACGCACCCAAAACTGCAACCGCTTTTATCCTGCGGCTCACCGACACCTTCCAGCCTCTTCTGCGTCACCCGGAGCTTGGCCCCTCCCGCCACTATCTGGCTCCCAGCCTCCGCGCCCACTTCCACCAACGCTATGTGATCTATTACCGCGCCACTGACACCG
>JANQFM010000020.1 GCA_028277865.1 Acidobacteriota bacterium | reverse complement strand
TATGACACCTTTGCCCCTCGGCTTTACCGGCGGCTGCGTCAGCGTTATGGCTACCTGGAGGATCCGGATGTGGAAGACCTGTTGCACGATACTTTCGTGCTCTCTTTCAAGAACGGATTCCGTGTCTTTGAACGATTTCTGGACGGGGCCTCGCAGGGGCTTGCCACTGAAGGTGCGCTCGAAAGGCGACTCTGGGACCTGGCTTGCGGACTGGCGTCCAACCGCCGCCGTTCAGCAACCGTGCAGAGAGTATTTCCGATTCGGGATCAGGAAAGGCTCTCTCCGGCGCCCGATGCCGAAAGCGCCGCCATGGACCGAGAGTTGCTGGCCCGCCTCGACTCCTGCCTGGCAGCGCGCAGCGACCGGCTTCATCTCTATTTCAAGCTGCGCTACCGGGACGGCTTGACCCCTCAGGAGGTGAGCCGGGCCACCGGATGGTCGCAAAAGGCCACCTATAAAATGAAGCAACGCCTGGACGAAGCCATTCAGCGCTGCGCCCAACAACTGGGGATCAGATGAAACGGTGGATACCCATAGCAGCCCTCTTGCTGGCCACGCCCCTTCTTCTTTGGTGGCAGAGCAGCAAGGGATCCATCCAGCCCCTGCCCGAAGGCGTTTCCGTTGCCGTACGGGGGCACTTTGAAGGCCATTTGACGCCTGATGGACAGGTCATTCCCCTTTATCTGGGCGTGGACGAGCAGTTCTACCTTTGCCTGCAGGCGCCAGCCCGGCGCGACACCAGCCAGTGGGAAGCGCGTTTGGATCTGGGGAAAGGGGACGGGGAGGAAAGGGAGTTCCTGCCGCCTGAAATCCGCATGGAAACCACTTTGTGCTTCCGTGCACCTTCACTGCAGGAGGCGGCCGTACCCGGCCAGGAGCAGTTTTGCGGCCTGCTGCGCGATACCTACGATGGCAACATCCACCAGTTGCCTTGCCAGCCGATTCGGCTGGGGAACCAGGGCCAGGCCTTTTGGGATCTCAACCAAAAAGTCTATACGCTGGCCGGCTCTCCTTTGGATGAAGACCTGAACGGCTGGTTGGCACGGATGAGGCCATTGATTCGTCAGTCGGAAGAGCAGGGGTTCTTTTTCTTGGCTCAGCATGGCCGGCTGATAGCAGTCAACCGGCTTCGGCTGCAGGGCGAGGAATGGGCTCTGGAGAAGGCTTCCACGTTGCTTGGCCGCCATGCGGAATTGCTGCAGAGCCCGGCCGCCCTGGAGCTTGCAGGTGAAACGGCTCTCGAGCAGGCCGAATTCGATTTCCAGTCGGGTCGGCTCAAGAGTGCCTGGCTGGACCTCAGCCGGGCAGATCAGGCCTATTTGAAGCTGGCTCATCCCTATCGACTGGCGGTTTTGATGAGGCAAGCTGAAATCCTGTCGCGGATGGGCTCGGTGAGCGAAGCCATCCTGCGCCTGGAGAGCGGGCTGGATCAGTGCGCTCAATCTCCCTCCAGTTGCCAGCCGCGCATGATCGCCTATGCCGAAAGCCTTTTGGCTTGGTTGAGCTTACTCGACCCTGACTCGGATCAGATGGCATTGAGCCGTGCCGGGGATCTGTTGGAAAAAGCCCTGAGGCAGCAGAACGCCCTGCAAGGGCAGCAACAATGGATCGATCCGCTGGAGCCGGCCAACCTTCTGGTCAACCTGGGCTATCAGCGGCTGCAAATAGGCCGCCAGCCCGACCCGCATCTGCAGCAAGCCCTGTCGATCTTGAATGAGCAGCCCTCTGACCTGTCCAGAGTCCAACTGCTTCGTCATTGGTCCAGCCTGATCGAAGGGTTGTTTTCCCTGAGAATCGGCGATTCGCAGAACGCCTTGGCATTGTGCAGCCAGCTTACCGGGCGGCAGGACTTCAAGCAGTTGGCCTCCTGGGCCCGCAGCTGCATCGGCAGGGCTCAGCAGCAGCTGGGTCAATTGGAGGATTCTGCGGAGTCTTTTCAACAGGCGATCCTGATTCACGAAAACATCGCGCCCCAGGAAATGGGGCGTGGATTGCCCCTGGGCCCGGGACAACGGGCGGGCGACTACTACCGCCTGGCCCGGGTCTTGTTGGATCGGGGCGATGCCAACGGCGCTTGGGAGCAGCTGGCCGCGCTGGACCGGTTGGCCGAAAGCGAGAGGGAACGGCTGCGTTGCCGGGAGCGGGTCAGTCAGTCCGAAGCCGCGGCTCATTGGCGCCGGAACGATCAGCGCCGCCGGCAGCTGCTCGATCAGCTGGTCGCCTTGGATTTGCCGGCTTCCAGCTTGCGCCGGGCACAGCTTCGACCGGTTCGGCAATCCCTGATGCGTGAGTTGCAAAACCTTTCACGCCAATGGCCTGGCTGCAGTCGGGCGGAGACCCCTGCCCAAGGCTCTCCGCCTGACTTTCGGGCCGTCGCCCTGGAAGACGAGATCCTTCTACTGCACCGCCGCCAAGACGGAAAAGTCGTTTTGGACCACCGTACTCCCATGCAGCGGCAGCAAGGCCGTCGTTGGTTACGCCAGTTGACCAGCAGGCTTCAGAAGGGTGCAGTAACCGAAGAGGATTGGCGGACTTTGCTGACGCCTCTGGCGGGGGCGTTGGTTCCCCACCTGCGGGACAACTTGAGCGAAGTTACGATTTTTTCGTTGCACGGATGGCTGCAGGATGTTCCATTGGCAGCTTTGCCGGTGCCGAGCACCCCAAGCGGCTGGCTCAGCGACTTGACCATCCCGGCACTGCGTCCGGCAGGCCTTTCCAGGATCCCCCGGTCCTCCGATTCAAGCGGCTCAGCCCCTCTTTTCGTAGTCGATCCGAAAGGAGATTTGCGGGGAGGCCGCCAACTTCTCTCCCATTACTCCATGCTCTTCCCCCATGCTCGAATCGTGACCGGTGAAGACGCCAGCCGCCGCTCGCTTGGCGAAGGCCTGCCATCTGCCTCGTTTCTGCACGTGGATGCCCACGGCCTCTATAATGCGGCCTTCGGAGAACTTTCCAGCCTGCAGATGTCGGACGGTTCCCTGACCCTGCTTGAACTGGCCGAACTGCCTTCGCCCAGCCGTTTTGTCAACCTGAGCGGATGCCATACCGGACGTTGGCCCGTCACGGCCGACAGCGGCCGGTATGGTATGGCGGGGGTTTTCGCCCGCGGCGGCACCTCCTGGGTGATTGCCAGCCGTTCCGATCTGAACGACCGGCTGGCCGGCGACTTCAACAAGGCTTTCTACGACAACATCGCCTCTGGCAGCACCATCCCCCAGGCTTTCCAAGCTGCCCTGGAACAGGTTCGCCCCAAGCACCCTCCCTCGGCCTGGGCCTCCCTGATGCTCATACGGGGAGCGGGCCAGTGAAGCCTTGCACCCAAGACTGACTTCAGAGCACCTGACTCAAACGAGCTTGATTTGATGACAAAGGCGGCGTCTATCTGGAGCGCCCGCATCTTGAGGTTGTCGCAAAAAGGCGGCAAGAGCAGATTCACGCAGAGGCGCAAAGACGCAGAGGACGCAGAGAAGACAAAGATCAATACCACTGGTAATTGCCGACCGGTGCATCGGCACGAGAATTGGACTTTATCGACAGCCTCATTTTGTGGGCCTCTGCCGCTTGCCCGGGCTTGGCCCTTACGCGGCAGAGGGCAGAAGGCAAGCATTCGGTTAACCCGTGGAAGGAATCGAATCGAGTAGCTTCTCCGGGCCGCCGCCGGGCCCGCCCCGGCGGAGCCCACGACTGGAAAGCTAGAATCGGTGGAGCCAAAGAATAACGCATCCCCTCCCCACCTACGGGGCCCGTGCGCCCCGTAGGTGGGGAGGGGATGCGCAGAGACCGCGA
>JANQFM010001015.1 GCA_028277865.1 Acidobacteriota bacterium | reverse complement strand
CCTCCTTCCCCTCGGCATTCACCAGCGGAAGCTCGAATTTCCTGTGTTTCTTGACCTTATTTACCGACAAGGCGTAAAGGCGAGCGTGGTAGACGTAGTTGCGGGAGGGGATCTGGCGGGCTTTCAACCTCCCTTGGCTGCCCACCACCAAGTCGATCACTTGCCGGATCGAGGTCAGGAAGCCGACTGGGTCGGAATAGCTTGAAGGACCGTTTTCCAGATCGCGCCGACGATCGGGCGTTCCGGTTTGCATCTGGCGTCGAAATTCGCAATTGAGGGCGTCCGGTTGGCGGTAGTCGAAATCTTCGCTCCCGCTGAAAAGCCAGACCTGGGAGGCCGCCTTGTGGGGCTCGACCAGGCTGCGGATCCCCTCATAGACGAAGAGCTCGCCCTCTTGCCGCGCCCGAGCTTTCTTTTGCACCTCCGAGATGCTCTCTTCATCCGACTTGCGCATGAAGCCCTCAAAGATGCTCCGCTGCATCGTGGTTCGGCCGTTTTGGCCGTCGGCCTGCCACACAGCCCACTCCCGCCCGTAGCCCCATCGGTTGACGCGCCCCGGAACGCGCTCCGGATTGGAGCCGAAGAGAACCTCCACTCCTTCAGCCCATTTGCCTTGGTCGCTTTGCGGCTGCCGGACGGTGGTGATGTGGCCTCCACCCACTCCGTCCTTGCCGACCCAAAAGAAAATGAGGCGGACCTTGCCTTTCATGCGGTAAGGGTAAACCTGCCTTTGGCCATCCATCACTTCGAAACCGTCCGGTAATACCGAACAGGGCTTGGTGCTTGAATGCCCGGCCAGCCAGCCGACAGAAAGCAACGTGACGAAGAAGGCGATAATCAAGGTGTGGAGGAACTTGTGAAACACCCCACTAGGATAGGAAATTCCAGGCCTGCATGGGAAGCCCTGGGCCGACGAATGGTGGATTGAGGCGGGGGGCGCACCAAGACGTTCGCAAAACTCACGCCTCGGTGCAAATCAGGGGCGGGAGGCTCAGGCCCACTGCTTGAAGTCCTGGATCATGCTGTCGTTGGAAGCCTCTGAGTAAGCCGGTTCCGCTGCCTGGGGATGGGCCTCGTCCACGACTGCCTGTTCCTGCTCAGGCACCGGTGCTTCCGAAGCGTCGCTCAAGTGACTCAAAACCTCCAATTCTTTGGCAGTCCGCTCCACTGCCTCAACCGCCTCGAAGGTTTCGTTGAGCCGATCCTGTTCCGACTCCAGCTTCTGGATCTCGGCGAGCAGATTCTCTTTCTGTCCCTCTATCCGGCTCACTTCCGACTCGATCTTGGCCTTTAAGCTTTCAGTATCCAGGTGCATGACTTTCTCCATTTGTGAAAACTGAAGAGAGGAAGCTTTCAAAGCCGGATCGGCAGAATGAACTCTGCTTTCTGCCATCCATCCTCTCCGTTTCTAGCCTACACCACACCATATCGGATCAAAGCAAAAAAATTTAACCAAAAATCTTTACTTTTTTGTCGCCCCCCGAATCGCCGTCCGCTCCAATTCAGCCTTCTGATCACAATCGCCTCCCATTTGCTGCCAGGGTCCGCCGCTCAGATTATCGTGACTTGTTGCAATCAACATAACCGGTGGCCCTCAACTTTTCCTTATCTGGCACCGATAAGGGCATCTGGAAAGGCCTGGACGGGTAGCCCGGATTCCTCACGGGTTGCCGTCACGAGGAGCCGCAAGCGCCGTCCTGGCAAGGCATCGCGACCGAGCGCAACGCAGCCAGGGCGGATGACGGCGGCTCCGCAGCAGGCAATCCGAGAAATCCGGGTTAAGAGATGCCCGCTTCGGGCATGAAGCGCCAGACAGGAAACGGATGAACTCTCACCTGCAGTTCACGCTCTTCGAGCAATTTGATCTGGATCGGCACTTGCTGATCATTCTTCATCGGCGCTTGGGGATTCCTGCCGGGATCATTTCCTCAGCCAGGCTGGATCGGGATTTCCGGCCATGGCTGCAAGTTAGCGAGGATCTGCTCAAGAGCTTGAGGAAAAACTGCGACCGGATGCTGCATAGTGTGGGGCGTGAAAAGGGAGGAGACAGTTTCAAGGTTCGCATTTCCCAGCTGCTGAATCGGCAGCCGACGCCCGGGCATTCGGTCCACCGCTTCCGTCAGAGATTGGAGGACGCGTCCCGGCAAGGGCACCAGTTGCTGCAGAGCGAAGTGTCGCGGGAACGCTTCGATCGCTTTGGGCATGATCTGTGCGTGTCCTTGAAACGTTTCCGATTGAGCCTTTCCTATCGGGATCTGCGGCAGCGTTCCTCGCACTTGCGGCGGATGGAGCAAATTGGCCTTCGCCTCCAGGTCCCTTGCAGCGATCGAATGCTGGCCCGCAATTGCAGGCAGGTCTCCCGGCGCATGCTGGACTTCTTGAGCTTGATGCGTCATGCCGACTCGTTGCTGCATCCGGAGGG
>JANQFM010000723.1 GCA_028277865.1 Acidobacteriota bacterium | reverse complement strand
CAAGACATGACTCAAAGGTGAAGAAAACGGCGACCCGTAAAGGCGACGAATGACAACTACTCTAATCGGCTGAGTTCCTCTTGATGGATCTGCAAATCGGAAGAACTGTAGAGGACGAAGCGGATGTGGCGGACATGCTCCAGCAAGAGGAACTCAGCCGATTAGAGTAGTTGTCATTCGTCGCCTTTACGGGTCGCCGTTTTCTTCACCTTTGAGTCATGTCTTGCCACCGAGGCACAGAGTGCACAGAGAAGAATCAGATAAAGCCTTCCGATCTCTGTGTCTCGGTGTCTCTGTGGCTTACCATCTCTGGTCTGAAGCGCTGCCTCGCTTGGAATTGACCCTGGATTAACTAAGAAAGACTAGAGTTTCAAGACCCCGTCCAGAAACGAGGTTCCGAAGCGTCCCGCCTGGAACTCAGGGTGGTTGATGATTCGCTTGTGCAGGTCGATGCTGGTCTCGATGCCTTCCAGCACGAACATGTCCAAGGCCCGGTTGATACGGTGCAACGCCTCCTGGCGGTTGGCGCCGTGGGCGATCAGCTTGGCGATCATGGAGTCGTAGTAAGGCGTCACCACGTAGTCCGCGTAGGCCAGCGAATCGACCCGGACGCCCGGCCCCCCCGGGGCGTGATAGGCCGTGATCCGGCCCGGGCAAGGGGCGAAGGTCGTGGAGGATTCGGCGTTGACACGGCACTCGATGGCGTGCCCCAACAGCGCGACATTCTTCTGGCGCGCCTCCATCTTCTTGCCGGCGGCGATCTGAATCTGCTCTTTGACGATGTCGACTCCCGTCACCATCTCGGTCACCGGATGTTCCACCTGAACGCGGGTATTCATCTCGATGAAGTAGAAATCGCCCTTGTCGTCGCGCAGGAACTCCATCGTGCCGGCGTTCTCATAGCCGATGGCCGAGACCGCCTGGACGATTTGCTTGCCCAGCGAGCGGCGGGTTTGCTCGTCCATCACCGGGCTGGGAGACTCCTCGACCAGTTTCTGGTGGCGACGTTGGATGGAGCATTCCCGTTCGCCCAGGTGAATCACCTTGCCGTACTGGTCGGCCAGGATCTGAAACTCGATGTGGCGGGGATTTTCCAGGTAGCGTTCCATGTAGACCGACGAGTCACCGAATGCGCCCTTGGCCTCTTGACGGGCAGTGGAAAGGCTGGAAGCAAGCTGTTCCGCCTCCTGGACGATGCGCATGCCGCGCCCGCCCCCTCCAGCCACCGCTTTGATGATGAGCGGAAAGCCGATCCTGTCTGCCTGGCGGCGGATTTCAGCCAGATCTTCTTCCGGCTCGTCGATATCTTCCTCCAGCACTCCAGTGCCTGGAATGATGGGCAGCCCCGCCTCGTGCATCGTCTTGCGCGCTTCGGCCTTGTCCCCCATCAGCTTGATGGCCGACGGCCCAGGGCCGATGAACTTGATGCCGCAGGTTTCGCAGACTTCGGCAAAGTAGGAGCTTTCGGCCAGGTAGCCGTAGCCGGGATGGATGGCGTCCACGTTGGTCACTTCGGCGGCGGCGATGATGCTGGGGATGTTCAGGTAGCTGTCGCTGCTGCGGGCCGGCCCAACGCACAGGGCTTCATCGGCAAATCGGACGTGCAGGCAATCGCGGTCGGCTTCCGAATAAACGGCCACGGTCGGAATGCCGAGTTCCTTGCAAGCGCAGATGATGCGAAGGGCGATCTCTCCGCGGTTGGCTATCAGGATCTTCTTGAACATGGGCCAGGGCGTCCAGGCTGTCGGGCAGTCATTCTTTGAGGCGGATTTCGAAAAGGGGCTCGCCGTACTCCACAGCTTGTTCGTTGTCGACCAGGCAGCGCACCAATTCCCCTTCAACGTCGCACTCGATCTGGTTGAAGAGCTTCATGGCCTCGATAATGCAAAGCACCGTGCCCGGCACGACATGGTCGCCCGGTTTGACAAACGGATCTTCGCCGGGCTTGGAGGAGGAGTAGAAGGTTCCCACAATGGGAGACTTGAACTGGTGCAACGACTCGTCCTGGGCCGGCTCCTCGACCGCACTTTCCTGTATGCTCACCTCCTGCTGATCAGGCAGCGCCGGCCCCTTGGCAGCCGGCACTCTCTTGCCGGTCTGCTTGCGGACCCGAATCCGCACCCCGGAGCGCTCCATTTCAAATTCCTTGATGTCTGGGGCTTTCTCGATGAGCTGGATCAGCTCCCGGATTTCATTGATGTCCATCCACGTCTCCCGAAAATTTATGGTCAACTCAAGAGCCACTCATTGTCCGGTTTGCGGTCCTGCTAGTCAATAGGAAGGCGCGATTGGGTTTCCATTCGAGAAGCCGTAGCCGATGCGGATGCCGTGGTCTCTGCCAGCTGCGCCTGGACTGTATGCGGGCGCTCCCGACTGCCTGAATGAGCGAGATTGCGTCGGCCCCCTCGAATCTTCTCGCCACCCAATGCCCTTTCAATTCGGGATTGAGCCAGGGGGATTGGCCGCAATACCGTCCGATGCAGGCAAAGTGCTTGAGACCGCGTCAGGCCGGGCGCTTGTGTGCTGCTCGGATCCCTGCTGCGGCGCGTCGGCCGGAACAGCCAGGCTCAGGTACTGGTTGCCTTCACGCATCATCAACTGGAGATCGATCAATTGCGACAGGAAAAGGTCCACGCGCACCGTCACATCTTCGACGGTCTTGCCGACGCGTTGGGCGGCAAACTGGAGGATCTTGCTGCGGCCTCGGATCTGATCGCAAAAATCGTACAATTCACGCTGCATTCCCTGAAAGTGATAGACCCTGCGCCTGCGTTCCGGCCGGGTGTCGATAATCACCAACTCGGGATGCCGGCCGTACTTCTTTACCAAGTCGCCTCCCTTGTTCGCCCTCCAGACTTTGAAAGGCCTGACCAGCTTGGCTGCCATCTTGTGGGCGTTGCGGCCGTCCTGATACTTGTACTCGAAAAAATAGGCCAAGTTGGCAATGCTCTCGGGCGGAAGCGGGTAGAGGAAGCGATACATCGCAAAGGGCTTCACTTGTGCAAGCTTCAGTTCCTCGGCTTGATCGAAGTTGGGGCTGAAACGGTCCAGGCGGATCGGGGCCAGGCAGTTGGGCGGGCGCAGGTGATAGAGCGCAGGCAGCAGCGCGGCCATTTGCGCATAGTCCTCTTCGGTTTCGCCCGGGAATCCGTAAAGCAGGTTCCAAGACGCCTGAACGCCGTACTGGCGGCACGACTTCAGGAGCTGGACGTTTTGAATGGCGCTGACTCCTTTTTTCATCAGCTTCAGCACATGGCTGTTGAGGCTTTCCACGCCGGGCTGAATGGCCCACACGCCGGCCTCCTTCAAGAGCTTGACTTGCTCCGGCTTCAAGTTCGACTTGATCTCATAGAAGATCTTCAGGCCCAGCCGACGCTCTTTCAGCGCCGGGAGCAGCGTCCGAAAATACTCCTGGGAGAGGATATTGTCGACGGCCATGAAGTGCTTTAGCTGATACCGCTGTGAAAGGCGTTCCAGTTCCTGGAGTACCCGTTGTGCCGACTTGGAACGGAAAGCCATGGCCTCGCCGTTCAGCCCACAGAACGTGCAATGGGACTTGGCTCCCCACCAGCAGCCTCGGGCGCTTTCGAAGACCAGGGAGGGCTTGATCCTGCCCTTCAGGCGGCTGGACGCCAGCGCCTCGAAATAGTCGTCGAAATCCGGATCCGGCAGAGCGTCCAGGTTGTGGACCCTGTCTTGTACCGACGCTGCGCAGGCCTTGCCGCCTTGGCGGAACACCAAGCCGGCGATGCCTTCAAGCGGGCGTTTCTCTTCCAGCCTGGTGAGAAGCTCGCTAAGGCTGTAGTCGGCTTCTCCGCAGATCACATAGTCGATCCAGGGAAAGCGCAGCATCAGTTCCCGGCCCATGACGCCCTCGCAGTTGGCGCCGCCCATCAAGGTGACCTTGTCGGGGAAAGACTCCTTGATACGCTTGGCAAGCGCCAGCGATGCCAGGTTCTGCTGAAAGACGGAAGTGAAACCGATGACATCGTAATCGGCGATGGCGTAGGCTTGGATGCACTCGTCCAAGAACGCCTGGACGAACTCCCGCGCCTCCAGCAACGCATCGAAATGAAAATCTGTCGGACAATGGCGCTGCAGGGTGGCCAGATAGGCCTTTGCATCAAGGCGATTTAAAAAAAGTTGCTGGGCGAACAGCCAGTCGCCGACAAACAAGGAGTTGGCGAAGCTCCGGTCAATGATCCTGTAGCGGTCCAGGCCGATCATTTCGGCAAGCCGCAGGTTCGGATAGGCTGTCTTGCAGCGAAAGCCTTCTTCGGCCAGCCGTGCCTTGAGCAGGCTGATGCCGATGGACGGCCGGGAAACCGAAACGAAGGGCATATTCAACAGTAGCACTCGGCATCGATGTGGCTTCATCTCGTCAGCTCAAATCCGACAATTCTCACTTCGGCTTCCAGTGTCGCTTATTTGGGCTGTGAATGCCAGCGGTCGAGCCGTGCCGGTCAGGTTTCGCGCCAAGACGCCAAGGACGCCAATGACCAGGTAACAAGAAGTAGCGAGGCGGTGCCTCAGACCAGGGCTCCGGGCTCCAGGTTCCGGGTTCCAGGCCCCAGAATTCCAGAAGGACCGGGAGCGCCCGCATCTTGCGGGCCTCTGGAATCTGGGTCCGCTCGGCTGCCAGGATCGGAGCCCCTCCAGAGGCAAAGGCCCGCAAGATGCGGGCGCCCCAAACTCGACTCAAATGTGAAGAACACGGCGACCCTAGCGGCCATGATGCCCTTCAGAGCGGGTTGCGACGAGGTGAGTTGAGGATGCCGCAATCAGCCTTCTCCGCAGGATCGTCCGCATCGCCGACGCTCTTTGGGAGGGGGGCAGCTCCGACCGGCCCAACCGGAACTAAACACATGTAAGCACTCTTCTTTTAATTTGAATAAACATTTTTTATATATTATTTTCTGTTTGAATGATAGCATTGAGATCGCTATTGAAATTATTCTTGAAAAGTAAATTGGCCTTCTGTATCATGGCTGAGCGGAGCTAGCGGCTGGAGTTCGTGACAACCAAAAGAGCGGTTCATGCTGGATGGCTGGGTGGACTGGGCCATGCTGAGTGAACTAGAGTGCAACCTAGGAGGAACGAATGCACAAGACACCTTTACCGCGATTGATTTTGGCAGCCTGTTTATCCTTGTCGTTGGCGGGATGGGCTGCGGCTCAGGATTTCGAAGCAACCAATGTGTTTGTGATCGAAGC
>JANQFM010000019.1 GCA_028277865.1 Acidobacteriota bacterium | reverse complement strand
AAAAACCCGGGCGGCCAGGGGGGCCGCCCGGGGGCACTCAAAGGGGAAGCAAGTGACAATTGACGTGAATGCGAAATTTGTAGCATTTTACGTGCCAGAACAGAAGGAATCAGGAGCCAGGAGTCAGGGATCAGAAAGAAGGGAGCACAGAATTGTTGGGAGTTCGGGTTGGGAGAGGAAGGCCGGGATAAGTCCAAAGCAAGCCTCCCCGGCCCTTCTTCCTGTTTCCTGACACCTGATTCCTGACTCCTTCCTCTGCTAACATGAGCCGCCATGGCGGAGCGGATCTTGGTGGTGGGAGGGAATGCTGCCGGAATGACAGCGGCCAGCCGGGCCAAGCGGCTCGATCCGGCTCTGCGCATCACCGTCCTGGAATCCAGCCGCTTCATCTCTTACAGCATTTGCGGCCTTCCTTATGCCCTGACCGGGGAGGTGAAAAGTCATCAGGATCTGGTGGCCTTTACGCCACAGTCCCTGAAGGAAGAGAGAGGTTTGCAAGCTCGCATTCGGGTCAAGGTCCAGGAAATATTGCCGGGGCGCCGGGTGATTTTGTGCCGTGACCTGGAATCAGATGAGGAGTTTGAGCTGGGCTATGACCGATTGGTCCTGGCCACGGGGTATGTTCCCCGCTTGCCCCGCATCGTAGGAACCGAATTGGAGGGTCTCTTCACCGTCTCCCGTCTGGAGCATGGCATTGCCATGAGGGAGAGGCTGAGCCAAAGCCAGGCGCGCCGGGCAGCGATTGTGGGGGGCGGATATATCGGCCTGATGATGGCTCAGGCGCTTCGGACGCTGGGGCTGGAAGTAATGCTGATGGAGCGCAACCGCCATCTTTACAGCCAGGTGGACGAAGAGATGGCCCTGGAGATCGAGCAGGAGCTCAGCCGCCAAGGGGTCGAGCTGCTGCTGGGGACGGCTGTTCACTCGCTGCGTGGCCGCAACGGACGCTTGGAGGCGGTCGAGGCGGCAGGAAAACTGCATGCCGTCGACTTGGCCCTGCTGGATGTGGGTGTGGCGCCCAATACGGAACTGGCCCGCGGCTGCGGAATTCCCTGCGGCATGAGCACCGCAGTACAAGTCGATGATCGCGGGCAGACTCCGGTTTCGGGGATCTACGCGGCGGGAAACTGCGCTGAGACGCGTCACCTGGTGTCGGGGCGTCCCATCTTCTCAGCACTGGGAACGACGGCGGCCAAACAGGGACGCGTGGTGGGCGAAAACCTGTCCGGGCGTCGCTCGACCTTCGCAGGCAGCCTGGAGACATCTGTAGAAAAGGTCTTTGGACTCTCGGTGGCACGAACCGGCCTGACCCTGCGTCAGGCTCTTCAGAGCGGGTTCGAGGCGGATGCGGTGACGGTCAAGGCCCGCGACCGGGCTTCCTACTATCCTGCCAGCCAATCCATGAAGGTCCGGTTGGTCTTCGAAAAACGCGGCGGACGCCTGCTGGGAGGCCAAATCCTGGGAGGGGATCTGGCGGCCAAGCGTATCGATACCCTGGTGACGGCCCTGACGGCCAAAATGTCCCTGCAGGATCTTTCCCAGCTAGACTTGGCCTATGCCCCACCCTACGCCACCCTCTGGGATCCCATCCAGATCGCGGCCAATGTCGGATTGCGCAAGGTGAGGCGATGGTAGCTCTCACTCCTTGGCGGACTTAGCGTCTTGGCGCGAAACCCCAAAATGCCCAAACAGAGCTGGACAACCATCACTGGACGACTGATCCGCCATCCCGATGGTTATGGCTTCGTCAGGCCCGACGAAGATGACCCTCAGGGAGATGTCTTCATTCCTCCCGGCGCAATGGGCTCAGCCATTCACGGCGACCGTTTGGTGGTTCAACTGGTGCCCTCGCGACGTTTTCAAAGCGCCGCCAGGCAAGGCCGCAAGGGCGTTCGACGCCAAGGCGAGGTCGTACGCGTTTTGCAGCGCTCGGAGACACCCGTAGTGGGCAAGCTCTTGCGCTACCGCAAGCGGCACTACGTCCGCCCGCTGGACGAACGCTACGCACTGGAAATCTCGCTTCCCGACGTCGGCAGCGCCCAACAAGGAGATTTGGTGGCTGTCTCGCTGGGGGGTTCGCCCGACCGCCACCAGCAGCCCATCGGCGAGTTGGTCGAAGTGCTGGGCAAAGAGGACGACCCCGACATCCAGTACAAGATCACCTGCTTCGGCAAAGGCATCCCCATGCGCTTTTCCGAAGCGGTCTACCTGGCGGCCAACCAGGTCGGCTTTCCCTCGCCTGAAGAGCTTGATCAGCGCCTCGATCTGCGCGGGGCCGTGCTGGTGACCATCGATCCCGAGACGGCCCGCGACTACGACGATGCCGTCAGCCTGGAAAGCCTTGAAGCAGGCGGCTTCCGGATGGGAGTTCATATCGCCGATGTCAGCCATTACGTCGAAGTGGACGGCCTGATCGACCAGGAAGCTCTGCGGAGGGGCACTTCGGTCTATTTCCCCGACCGCGCCTATCCCATGCTCCCCGAAAGGCTCTCCAGCGAGCTATGCAGCCTCAAGCCGGATCAGGATCGACTGGCCCTGAGCGTCTTCATCAACTTCGATTTCCAAGGGCACCGCAACAAGGTGGAGGTCCACCGATCTGTCATCCGCAGCAAGGCCCGGCTTACCTACGAGCAAGTCCAGCTGGCCCTGGCGGGGGGAGGCGATCCGGCAAGCCAAATCGACCCCCATATACTCGGCCTGCTGAAGGACATGCTCAAGGCGAGCCGCATACTGCGAAAGCTGCGCAAGCAGCGAGGCGCCATCGACCTGGAGGTACCTGAAGCCCAGGTGGTCTTCGACCGGCGGGGCCGGGTGGTCGACATCCGCGAGGCGCCCCGCTACGAGTCCCACCGGTTGGTCGAGGAATTCATGCTTGCCGCCAACGAGGCGGTTGCCGCTTTTCTTGAAAAGGAGGGTGTTGCACTGCTTTACCGCGTCCACGAGGAGCCCGATCCCAAAAAGGTCGAGCAATTTCAGGAAGTGGCCGGCACGTTTGGCTACTGGCTGCAGGGGGGGCGGGAAGGGAAGTACCTTCCGCGCTCTTTTCAGGCCTTGATGGAAAAGATCAAGGGCCGTCCCGAGCAGCGCCTGCTTTCCTACCGCATGCTGCGCTCCTTCGCCGTGGCCCGCTATTCGGCTGTCAACCAAGGGCACTTCGGGCTGGCCTCGAAGCTCTACACCCACTTCACCTCCCCGATCCGGCGCTACCCTGACCTGGTGGTCCACAGGCTGCTCACGGCGTTGCTGGAGGGACGCCACAAGACTGCGGCAATCCGTCATTATTGCCGGCGCCTGGAGGAAATCGCCGACCAGTCCTCGGTCCGCGAACGCCTGGCCGTAGAAGCCGAACGCGAGATCCTGAGCTGGATGCAATCCGAGTTCATGGCCGGAAAGCTGGGAGAGGAGTTTGAAGCCTGGATCACGGGAGTGCAGCCCAACGGATTCTATGCAGAGCTGAAGCGCCACTTCCTGGAAGGCTTCGTAGCCGTCGAAACCCTGATCGACGACTTTTACACCTTCAGGGACCAGACGCAGGCCCTGACCGGCGAACACACCCGCCGCACCTTCCGAATGGGCGACCGGGTCCAGGTCCGCATCGACCGGGTCGACCGTCAGCGGCGGCTGGTCGAAATGTCCCTGGCCGGACCCATGAAGCGCACCAAAGCCGCCAAACGAAGGAAGCAAAGGAGGAAGCGAAGGAGGTGATTTCGCGCCGGACGCAAGAGACGCCAAGATTTACTCTCCAGACGTTGCGTTCTTGGCGTCTTGGCGCGAAACCAGCAGGTAGATTTGCCCGGCTTTGAGGTTTTCGGGGAACTCGCTGATCCACTTCTTCAGATCCAACCCGCAGAAAGTGCTTTGGCGACGGGACACTCGGCGCAGCTTTTTCAGCCCCTTCTCGGAGAGGCTGTGCATCCCGGAAAGCTTTCCCATTTCCCGCTGCAGCAAAGCTGCCGCCAACTGGATCATCCCCTGCAGGAAGAGACGGGCCGGGCTGTCCGACGGAGTCTCCTTCCAAATGCCTTCCCAGGCTTCGTGTGCCTCCCAAAAGTAGCCTTGGTTCCACAGGTCCACGCCAAAAAGGTAGGCTTCCGAATCATTCCACCGCCGCGCGTCGAAGGGTTCGACTGCCGCTTCAGGCAGGCCGTACAAATGCCCCTTGGGATCCAAGACCGGATGGGGAGTGCGTCCGGGACGGTGCCGGTAGGCGGGCAAGGGGCGCTTGCAGTAGCGCGGCGGCGGCTGGGGTATACTGGAATTCATTCGCAACTGCTGAAAGTCTAACAGAGGGAGAAGTCACCTTGAGCAACAAAGAGCGCCGCATCGACACCAAGCTGATTCACGCCGGAGAGCCGAGGGCCCGCTTCGGGGGCGCCGTGGCCATGCCGGTCTTCCAGTCCTCCACTTTTGAATCTCAAGGCGAGTCCGATTATCACGACATCCGCTACATCCGGCTCAACAACACGCCCAATCACCACTGCCTGCACCGCAAGCTGGCTGAATTGGAAAATGCCCAGGACGCCCTGGTGACCAGCAGCGGCATGGCTGCCATCACCACCGCCCTGCTCACCGTCCTTTCCAACGGCGACCACCTGTTGGCTCACTCCAGCCTTTACGGGGGCACCCACGATTTCATCAACAAGGATCTGCCCGGCCTGGGCATCAGCGCCGACTACATTCCCTTGGAGGATCCTCAGGCCTGGGTAGCCAAGCTGCGCGGCAACACGCGCGCAATCTACGTCGAAACCATCACCAATCCCCTCGTCCAGGTTGCCGATTTAGAGGCGGTTGTGGAATTTGCCCGGCAGCATGGGCTGGTGACCCTGATCGACAACACATTTGCCAGTCCTTTCAATTTTCGCCCTGCAGAATGGGGTTTCGACATTTCGTTGCATAGCTGCACCAAATACCTCAACGGCCATACCGACATCGTGGCCGGAGCGGTGATCGGCAATGAGGACTGGGTTGGCCGCATCCGTCACAAGCTCAATCATCTGGGCGGCAGCCTCGACCCTCACGCCTGCTTTTTGCTGCAGCGGGGAATGAAAACCCTGGCCTTGCGCATGCGCCACCAAAACCGCAGTGCCCAGGCCATCGCCGAGTTTTTGGAGGGGCAGCCTTCGGTCCGCAAAGTCAACTATCCGGGCCTGGCCGGCCATCCCCATCACCAAAGAGCCCGACACCTGCTGGACGGCTGCAGCGGCATGCTCAGTTTCGAACTGGCAGGAGGGGTTGAAGAAGTGGAACGCTTCATCGAGGCTTTGGCTTTGCCCGTCTATGCACCCAGCCTGGGAGGCGTCGAGTCGCTCGTCACCCGCCCGGCCTTGACCTCTCATTCAGGCATGTCGCCGGAACAGCGCAGCCAAGCCGGCGTCTCCGACAATCTGATCCGCGTCTCGGTCGGCATTGAAGCCGTCGAAGATCTGATCGAGGACTTTGAACAGGCGCTCAAGAAGTCATTCCGAGCCGTGGGAGCTGTCTAACGGTTCGCGCCAAGATCGCAAAAGCGCAAAGCCAATCCGGCACCTTTGAGTTCTTGGCATCCTGGCGCGAAACCTCGCCTATCCCTCCAGCCAGCGGACCATCTCCTGCTGATCGTGTTCGCGTGCAAAGTCGAGGGCTGTCTTGCCATCATCGGACGATTGCTGCCGATCCGCTTTGTGCTGGACCAGCAGTCGGGCCAGGGGGAGGTCGCCGTGTTGGGCGGCGGCGTGCAGGGCGGTATAGCCGCTTTGCTGGGGGGCGTTGGCATCGGCGCCGGCTGCGAGCAGGGCTCGGGCGATTGCCGCCCTGGCTCGGGGATTGCGGCCGGCCAGGCAGGAGTGAAGCGGTCGGACCTTCATGGGGTTGCGGGCTTCGGCATTGGGGTCGGCGCCCAGCTCCAGCAGCAGCGCAGCCGCGTCGTCAGCGCCGAAGAAGGAGGCCAGGTGCAAAGGCGTGAATCCGTCGGGGGAGTAAGACCGGACCGACTGAGGAGAGGATTCAGCCAACTCTCGAAGCCAGTCTGTACGGCCCGTCGCTGACGCCTCATAAATATCGAGCCGGACTCCGCTGGCCAGCAACAGGTCTGCGATCGGCTGCCGGCCATAGTAAAGCGCCAGCAGGAGCGCCGATACGCCCTGCTCCGAGCGAACTTCGCTCAGCGAGGGATCGCTTTCCAGCAGCGCTTGGGCTTTTTCTGTTTGGCCGGATTGGATGGCTTCCAGGAACTCTTTGCTCATTGGAGGGCCTCCTCGGTGGGAGCATTCATCACATCAAATGGTGGCTTAACGTGCTTGAGATTGACATTTTCGGCATGGCCGGTCAAGGTGGGTCCCGACCGAAGCTTGGGAGTTGGTAAAAGGCCGGAGCCCCCGCATCCTGTCGGCTCCCGCTTTCGGTTGATTGCCGAACTCACTGGGCGAGTATGGGTGGAGCAGAAAGAGGAGAATACCAAGAATGTTGAGCAAGGCGCTGTATCTGTTGGTGTGGCTTCTGGCGGCAGGCACCCTTCAAGCTGCCGATTTGCAGGGAGTCTGGAAACCGGAGCTTTATCGCCTTAAAGACGGCTCTGAGCTGCAGGTGGACGGCCATATCTTCTTTGGGCAAAAGGAATGGACGGTGCTTTTCTTCGTACTCGAAGACGGCCAAATCCGCCGCGGCTCAGCAGAAGGCGGTACCTACACCCTGCAGGGGGAGGACTTGGTCTTCACCCACCTTTACCACCTCTCTTCCGCCCAAGCCGTCAAAAGCCTGCCGCAAAGCCCCCTGCGTATGGAGATTCAGAAAGCTTCCCAGGCCTCCCGCGAAGCCTGCACCGTCCGTCTGCAAGCCAATCGTCTCACCCTCCATTTCCCCAGCGGAAACTCCATGCACTTCAGCCGACTGGAAGCAAGGTAGGAGTCGGGAAGAAGGAGACCGCAGGCCGGCGAATTGGGTTCAAAGTCCAAAGTCCAAGGTCCAAGGTCCAAGGTCCGCAGAGTATATCCCGTGCTTCCCCCTCTCCTGGTTTCTGACTCCGGACTTCGCCTTCACTTGATCTGGGAGATTCGATTGACCCACTTGAGAGCGTCTTTGTAAAGGTTGGGAACAT
>JANQFM010000799.1 GCA_028277865.1 Acidobacteriota bacterium | reverse complement strand
GGCGCCTTGGCCAAAGCCCGCGACGTCATCCAGAAAAAGAAGGACAGGTAGCCCAACGGGATGAGGACTTCCTGCAGCCCGATCACTGGTCCCGGAAGGGTTTCGGGCATGATGAGCAAATAAAGGTCGAGCCAGCGGCCCACCAGTACGAGAACCGAGACACCCAACAGGACTTCTGCCCGCCGCTTGGAGCTGCGCCTCAAAAGAAGGAAGAAAGGCGCCACCCAGTTGATGATCGGATTGAGGACGAACAGCGCTCCCCAGTCCCAGCGGCTGGTGCGGGCCAGGTAGTGGCCGACTTCTTCGGGCAGGTTGCCGTACCAGATCAACAAGTACTGGCTGACCCAGATGTAGGCCCAGAAGGTGGTGAAGCCCAGCAGCAGCTTGCCCAGGTCGTGCAGGTGGTCGGGCCTCACCCCCTCCAGATGGCCCGATCGGAGAAGCAGCGCCACCAGCAGGGTGACCATGGCGATTCCCTGCACGAACAAACCGGCAAAGGTGTAGACGGCGAACATGGTGCTGAACCAGTGCGGATTGAGCGACATCAGCCAGTCGATGCTGGCCAGTGCAAAGGTCAGGGCAAAGACCACCACGAAAATGGCCGAAAGGCGCACCAGGCGCGGCTGATGCGCCTTTGCAGGCTGCTCGTCCTGCTGCAGGGAGATCTTGCGCAAGCGGTAGGCGAAAAAGCTCCAGATTGCCAGAAAGACAGCCATCCGCAAAAAGACGAAGCTGCTTTCCAGATAGCCGGCCTTGGCAGCCAGAATCGGATCCTGGCTCATCACTTCGGGATGGCTCCATTCGTACAGCGCGTGCCGCCCCAAAAAGATGGACAGCATCAGCAAGGCCGCCCAGGGCAGGAAGGCCATCATGGCTTCCGGAACCCGCCGCAGCACAACCAGCCAGCGTGCTCTGGACAGGTGGTGGACGGCCACCAAAAAGACTGCACCCAAGGAAGTTGAAAGCACGTAAAAGCTGTTGAGCAGAATGTTCGACCAAGCCCGACGCGGGGTCCAGGCCAAGCCCGCTGCCAGAGCCGCACAGGCCAGCAGGATCAACAGCCCGGCAGCCAGACGGAACTTGCCGAAAAGCAGGTGGCGCCCCGATTCATCCGTCATTGGCTTTCCTCCGTCTGCTGCAAGTGTTGTACGTAGTGGACGATCTTCCAGCGGTCCCGGCGTGAGACCTGCGAGGCGTAGGACGACATGTTGCCCTTTCCCAGCGTGATGACATGGTAAATCTGGCCGGCCTTCATCTTCAGCAGGGCGGCTGACCGGTAGGAGGGAGGAGTGGGGATCTTGGGCACCAAGGGGCCGTCCCCTGCTCCTGTTTCGCCGTGGCAGACCAGGCAAAAGGCCTCATAAAGATGCTGGCCCCTTGCCAAGACCTCCTCCGAGGGAGGAACCGGATTGAACAGCTCCTCTCCGGCCCGCAGGGCATCCTCGGGAGTGGCCTGAAAGGGAAAGGGCAAAAATCCTCGCGGGACGGTGCCGGTCACCGGCGCCTGCATGGTCTTGCCGTCGGACGTCACCGGATTGACGCTGTAGCTCTCGTAAGCATGGGAGTGCACCATGTCCGGCATATACTCCAGCCCTCTTTTTTCGGGATCGCTGCAGCCTGCGCAAAGCCCAAGCAGGATCAAGGCGGTTGCTGCGCACCTGTGCCTCATCATTGAACCGTCCTTTCCCGGATCTGCCGGGCACCCGAATCTTGCAGGATCTGACGCGCTTGGTCGGTCTCGTTGCTGCCCTCCTGCCGCAAAAGAGCCACTACGAAAGTGTCTTCGGTGACGCCCTCTTCGTGCAGGCGGGGACGAAGGCCTGGAAAAAGACGTGTCCTGAGCAAAAAGGCGCCCGCCGTGGACAGCCCTCCCAACAGGATGGTGATCTCGAAAGTGATGGGGACGAAGGCCAGGGTCGAATTGGCCGGCTTTCCGCCCACGTCGACCGGCCAATCGAAAACAGCGGCATAAAACTGGAATCCCATTGCCAAAGCCAGTCCCAACAGGCCGAAGACCAGCGTGACATAGGCCAGGCGGGTCTGGCGCAATCCCATGGCTTCGCTCAGGCCGTGCACCGGGTAGGGAGTGAAGACATCGTAGACCTTGCAGCCGCTTTGACGGACCTGCCGAACGGCCTCGACGAGCTTTTCCTCCTCTGAAAAAGTGGCCAGCACGAATTCTCGACGCATAACGCCTCCTCGCTATCCATCCTCGCCGGAATCGGGACGGCGGGTGCCCACCAATTCCCGGATCTCCCACATGGCGATGGAGGGCAGCACCCGGATAAAGAGCAGAAAACAGGTGAAAAAGAGCCCGAAGCTGCCGATCAGGGTTCCCACTTCGATGACCGTCGGGTAGTACATGGTCCAGCTGGAGGGCAGGAAGCTGCGGTGCAAAGAGGTCACGATGATCACGAAGCGCTCAAACCACATGCCGACGTTGATCAAGATGGAGATGACGAACAAAGCGGCCACATTGCGGCGGATCTTGCGGAACCAGAGCGTCTGGGGCACGGCGGCGTTGCAGATCACCATGGTCCAGAAGGCCCAGGCATAGGGGCCGGTGGCCCGGTTTTCGAAAAAGACCGACTGCTCGTAGGGATTCCCGCTGTACCAGGCGATAAAAAACTCCATGGCATAGGCGAAGGCCACCATCGAGCCGGTCAGCAAAGCCACCTTGGCCATGTAGTCCAGGTGTCGGATGGTGATGTACTTTTGCAGGCGCATGGCGCTGCGGGCCAGGATGAGCAGCGTCATGACCATTCCGAAGCCGGAGTAGATGGCGCCGGCCACGAAGTAGGGAGGGAATATTGTGGTGTGCCAGCCCGGGATGACCGAGGTGGCGAAGTCCATGCTCACAATGGAGTGGACCGACAGCACCAGGGGCGTGGAGAGGGCGGCCAGCACCAGGGACAGCTTCTCGTAGCGTACCCAGGTCCGAGCCGAGCCGTCCCATCCCAGGCTGAGCAGGCCATAGGCGAACTTCTTGATCTTGTTGCTGGCGCGGTCCCTCAAGGTGGCCAAATCGGGCACCATCCCCACGTACCAGAAGACCAGCGAGATGATCAGGTAGGTATTGATGGCAAAGACGTCCCACAGCAGGGGCGAGCGGAAATTGACCCACAACGGCCCGCGCAGGTTGGGATAGGGGAGGACGAAGTAGGCCAACCAGGGCCGTCCCATGTGGATGAGCGGGAAGATCGCCGCGCACAGGACGGCGAAGATGGTCATGGCCTCGGCGGAGCGATTGATGGAGGTACGCCACTTTTGCCGAAAAAGCAGCAAAATGGCCGAGATGAGGGTTCCGGCGTGGCCGATCCCGATCCAGAAGACGAAATTGGTGATGTCGAAGGCCCAGCCCACCGTGCTGTTCAGTCCCCAGACCCCGATTCCAGTGGCGATTTGGTAGGCGACCATCCCGGTGCCGACCGCCAGCGCGGATCCCGTCACCGCCAGGCAGGCGAACCAGGACTTGCTGGGTCTGCTGTCCAGGGGACGGGAGACGTCGCGGGTGATCTGGCGAAGGCTGGGCTGCCCTTCGATGAGTGCGGACCCCAATGCTGTGGGCGGGTTAGACATCTTCTTTTCGCTTTCGGACCTTGGTGAGATAGGCAACCTGCGGCCGTACGCCCAATTCCGCCAGGACCCGGTAGCTGCGGGGTTGCTGCTGAAGCTGCGAAACGCGGCTGTCGGGATCGAGCAGGTCGCCGAAGACTATGGCCTCGGACGGGCAAGCCTGCTGGCAGGCGGTTTGGATATCCCCATCCTGGACGGGCCGTCCCTGCTCGAAGGCAATCAGCTTGCCCTCCTGAATGCGCTGCATGCACATGGAGCACTTCTCCATCACGCCCCGCGAGCGGACCACTACGTCGGGATTGAGCACCATGGCGCCCAGGTCGTCGTTCATGTGGAAGTCGAATTGGTCATTCTTGGCATACTCGAACCAGTTGAAGCGCCGGACCTTGTAAGGGCAGTTGTTGGCGCAGTAGCGGGTGCCGATGCAACGGTTGTAGATCTGCTGGTTGAGCCCGTCCGAGCTGTGGGTGGTGGCCAGTACGGGACAGACCGTTTCACAGGGGGCGTTGGCGCAGTGCTGGCACATCATGGGCTGAAAGACGGTGTCGAGATTGCCTTGGGCACCACTGTAATAGCGGTCGACGCGGATCCAGTGCATGTCGCGATGGCGGGCCACCTCGTCTTTGCCTACCACCGGGACATTGTTTTCGGCTTGGCAGGCGATGACACAGGCTGAGCAGCCCACACAGGCGTTGAGGTCGATGGCCATCCCCCAGCCATACTGCCCCGGCTGGCGCTCATTCCAGAGCGTCTCCAGGTGAGGATGGTGATGGTTTCCGGCATGGGGATCCTGTTGGTATTCGGCCAGGGTGGTTTCCAAGACGATCGGCCGACCCTCCATGGCGTGATGCTCCTGAGCGGCAGCCAGGTCCACGCGCCGGCCGACCTTAGAAATGCGGACCCCTTCGACTCCGTAGCAACGCAACCCATTGGACCAGCGGACCATCGGGTAAGCGTTGGCGCCAACGCCCCTTCCGGCCTTTCCGCAGCGTGTGCGGCCATAGCCCAAGGCCACCGAAAGGGTGGAAGGCGCCTGGCCCGGTTGAATGCAGACCGGCACTTCGACACGCCCCTCCCCGTCATCCAGGGCCACCACATCTCCCTGCTCCAAGCTCAGGCGCGAAGCGTCGGCGGGCGCGATGGCCGCATAGTTGCCCCAGGTGATCTTGGTGATGGGGTCGGGCAATTCCTGCAGCCAGGGATTGTTGGCGTGACGCCCGTCGCGCAGGCCCACTTTCTGATAAAGCTGCACATCGAAGCTGTGCACAGCGCCGACATCTGCGGCGCTGCGGCCTTGCACAATCGTCCCCAGGGCGGCTTTCCAGTCGCCCTGCAATTCCTTGGGCTCGGCCGGACGCGCCGGCAAGG
>JANQFM010000792.1 GCA_028277865.1 Acidobacteriota bacterium | reverse complement strand
CCTTGCCGGCTCCTCACCGGGGCGAAGCCGATCCGGTCCAGCCCCAGATCCTCCCCCATCTGCACGACCTGTTGTGCCCTGAGCATCACGGAAGCGCCCAAATGACCTCCCTGCGGTTTAACGGCCCTTGTGGCGGAACCTCTTTCCCTTCTCTACTTTTACCGTAAAAAAACTTCGAAGTCAAACATTTCGTACAAAAGATTCTTGACAAGCGGATTTCCTTTGGAAGAAGCTGTTAGAAGATGTGGAACCCCATCCTGGAAAAACTGGGCCCGTCCGAACTGAAAAAGGTCCAGTTGCTCAAGTTGAAACGGATCCTGGCCTGGGCTTATGGTCGCTCCCCTTTTTACCGCAAGAAATTCGATCAGGCAGGAGTGTCCGTCGACGACATCCGGAGTCTGGACGATCTGCCCAAGATCCCTCTCACCGACAAGGATGCCTGGCTGGCCGCTCAGGGGGACTGCGGCCAGGGATTCGGCACGACAACGGCCATTTCCGAACGTGAGACGGTTCGCTATCACCAGACATCGGGCACGACCGGAAAGCCCATCCGGCTGGCTTTCAATCACCGCGATTGGAATTGGTGGCTTCAGTGCTGGGGATACGGGTTGGCGGCCCTGGAATTGAGCCGGGAGGATCGGGCTCTGGTCTGTTTTCCTTTTAACCTCTTCGTCGGCTGGTGGGGTGGGCAGGACGCCGCACGGTTGATGCGCTGCTGCGTCTATTCGGGAGGCGGCATGCCCACAGAGCAGCGCCTTCAGGTCATCCTTGAACACCGCATCAGCGTATTGATGGGGGCGCCCAGCTACTTGCTGAGGTTGGCAGCTTCTGCTCAGAAGAACGGCATCCGGACTTCGGACCTGACGGTACGCAAGCTGGTCTGCGGCGCCGAACCAGGCGGTTCCATCCCGGCCATGCGTGCACGTCTGGAGCAGGCCTGGGGCGCCGAGGTGTTCGACCACTTGGGTGCCAGCGAAGTCGGCCCCTGGGGCTACGAGTGCAGTGCTCATCCGGGCGGAGTCCACATCTGTGAAAGTTTTTTCTTGATGGAATTCGTCCATCCCGAGACTTTTGAGCCCACACGGCCGGGAGAGCTGTCGCGCCTGGTGGTCACCTCGCTGGAAAAATACTCTCAGCCGGTCATCCGATGGGATCTGAAGGATCTGGTGCGAGTTTCCGACCAGCCCTGCCCCTGCGGACGCAGCTTTCGGTGGGTCCAAGGCGGCATCCTGGGGCGCGCCGACGACCTGATCAAGATTCGCGGAGTGCTTTTTTCGCCACGAGGCGTGGAGGATGTGGTGCGCAGCTTCGGGCCGGTGAGCGATTACCGGGTGGTCCTGTCTCGCCGAGGGGAAATGGACGAACTGACCCTGAGGGCCGAGACTGCCCTGTGCGGAACCGAGGGCGAACCGCTCAAGAATGATCTCAAGGCGGCCCTGAAGGTCAAGACGCACCTGCGCTTCGGCATCGAGCTGTGCCCGCCGGGAACCTTTCCGCGTCAGGAGATCAAGACCCGGCGGCTCATCGATTTGAGGGAGAAGGAAAATGCCGATGAGCAAGGCTGAGCTGCAGGAATTGGGTCGCCTCATCCGTCAGCTCAAGCAGCTGGCGGAACAGGCCCACCAAGCCTCCCATGCCGTTCCCGCGGCGGAAAGGAATCTGTACATGGTGCTGCGCCATCTGGAAATGCTGGAAATTGAAATCTGCGACCCTCTGAGCGTGCTGGCCGGGGAGGGCGGGGAGGACTCGGGCCGGGATGCCCCATGCACTCATCGGGAGTCCAACAATGCTGCCAATGCAGAATGACAACAGGGTGCCGCCCAAGCCCTGGACAGCGCCCATCGACACCAACATCTTCAAGCTCTTCTACTACAAGTTCAACGGCGTCCACGACAAGGTCTACCAGCAGTTCGGCAAGAAGGCGGGGTTGGGGGACGAGGTTCCCGACCTGACCCTGAAATCCCTCAACGGAGAGGAAGTCCGCTTGGGCGCCTTCCGGGGCAAAAAGCATCTGGTGCTGGAATTCGGCGCTGTCACCTGAGCGCCCTACCGGCGCTCGGTCGAGCCCATGAAAGAGCTGATGAGGGAGTTTCAGGTGCAGGACGTCGAGTTTTACACCGTCTACGTGCGCGAACCTCATGCCGGAGAGGCCCGCTTTTGGCGCTACAAGCAGCCTCAAACCTACCAGGAAAAGCAGTCCAACGCCCGCAAGCTGTTACAGCAAAAGAAAATCGAAATGCCCCTGCTGGTCGACGATATGGACGAATTGGCCCACCGGCGCTTCGGCCGCATGCCCAACATGTGCTACGTCATCGACAAGCGGAGCCGCATCGTCTACAAGTCGATGTGGACGCGGCCCCAGGAACTGCGCCAAGTGCTGCTCGAGTTGACGGGCTGAGGCCCCCCGGATTGCCGGGGCAGGAGCCAGGAGTCGGGAGTCAGGAGTCCATCGCGATGAGGAAGACGTGACCGCTCGCCCAGAGCGTCGGGAACGTGACGAGAAACGAAGGGGGCAGCAGCACCACCGTGAGCCCGG
>JANQFM010000773.1 GCA_028277865.1 Acidobacteriota bacterium | reverse complement strand
TCCCGCAGCAGGAAGCCCATGCGCCGGGCCGGAAGGCCGGGTTCGAGGGGCAGGAAAGCCGCGCCGCTGCGCAGGATTGCCAGCATGCCGGTCAGCTGCTCCAGCGAGCGCGGGCCGTAAAGCCCGACGGTGTTTTCGGGTCCGCAGCCCTGCATGGCCAATCGACCGGCCAAGACATGGGCGTAGTGCGCCAGATGGCCATATGAAAGGTGCCTGCCTCCCTGTTGGGCCGCCACTTTGTCCGGACGCCGCCAGGCCTGCAGGAATGCTGCTTGATCCAACAGTTCCGACTCATCGTCGCCTTCGGCGGTCCTGTCGCTCCATTGCAGCAATTGGCTGCGCTCCCGATCGCTCAAAAAAGGCAAATCGTCCAGCTTGGCTTGGGGACAGTCCCCGATTCCCCCCAGCAAGGTGTGGAAATGGCGGGCCAGCCTCTGGACGCTGGAATGCTCAAAGAGGTCGCTGTTGTAGATGAAGCTGCCCGAAAGTCCTCGGGGGCTTTCCGCCAAATGGACCTCCAAGTCGAAGAGGGCCGACCGGCTTCCTCCCTCCATCCCGCTCACCTCGAGGCCGGCCATCTCGAAATCCTGCTCGGGTGCATTGAGCAGCCCGAAAAGAGCCTGGAAGATGGGCGTGCGGCTGAGGTCGCGCCGGGGCTGCAATTCCTCCACCAGTTTCTCGATGGGCAAATCCTGGTGGGCGTAGGCCTGCAGGGCGGTTTCACGGACCTGACCCAATAGGGATGTGAAGGCCTGACGGCCCTCCAGTCGGCAACGCAAGGCCAGGCTGTTGACGAAAAAGCCGATCAAGCCTTCCAATTCGGGATGGCTGCGGTTGGCGATGGGAGTGCCGACCACCAAGTCCCTTTGCCCCGTGCAGCGGTAGAGCAAGGTCTGGAAGCAGGCCAGCATGGTCATGAATAGGGTCGCTTCCCGGCGTCGGCTAAATTCCTGCAAGCGTCGGGAAAGCTGGGACGGGATCCGGAAGTCCAGGCTGCCTCCCCGGTAGGACTGGATGGCGGGGCGGGGCCGGTCGGTGGGCAATTCCAGGTTCGAAATCCCTTCCAGTTGCTTGCGCCAGTAGTCCATCAGGCGTTCCCGTTCGGCTCCTTGCAGCCGTCCCCTCTGCCAGGCCGCAAAGTCGGCATATTGAATCGGAATCTCCGCCAGCGGGCCGGGCCTTCCCTGCACGAATGCGCCGTAAAGCGCCGACAGTTCCCGGATGAAAACAGCCATTGACCAGGCGTCCGAGACAATGTGGTGGAGGGTCAGAAGGAGAACGGAGGAAGACGGCTGGGGGCTGGAGGCTGGGGGCTGGGGCGGAGAGGAAGAGGTTCCGGATTCCGGATTCCTCTGACCTTGGACCTTGGACCTTGGACCTTGGATCTCTGAATCTGCGAACTTCTCTACAATCAGCGTCGCGCGGATGACGGGGCCGGTCGAAAGGCTGAAGGGTCGCAGGGCTTCCTGGCCCGCCAGCCGCTTTGCCTCGCATTGGCGGCTCTCGTGGGGCAGGGATTGGAGATCGACGAGGGGCAGAAAGAAGGGAGCCGGGGGGTCGATTTGCTGGCTGGGTTTGCCGTCCGCTTGGGGGAAGCGGGTTCGGAGCGATTCGTGACGGCGCAGGATCTCGCCCAAGGCGCCCTGCAGGGCCGGGATGTGGAGGTGGCCTTGCAGTTGCCAGGCTTCGGGGATGATGTAAAAGGGGTCGTCGGGAGTGAGCCGGTCCAGGAACCAGAGACGCTGTTGGGCGAAGGAGAGCGGCAGGTCTGCGTCGCGGCTGATGCGGGGGATGGCGAACGGGCGGCCGGGCGTCTGGGGCGCAATGCGGCGGGCCAAGGCGGCGATTGTGGGGGCTTCAAAGAGGGTGCGCAAGGGCAGGTCGGCTCCCAGGTCGCTGCGCACTTGAGCCAGTACCCGTGTGGCCAGCAGCGAATCGCCTCCCAGTTCGAAGAAATTGTCGCGAGCGCCGACTTCTCCGATGCCCAGCAGTTCCTGCCAGATGGAGGCCAGTCGGCGTTGGAGGCTGTTGCTCGGCTTTGCAAGGCTGCTGCTCACCTGGGGGCGCCGGTGCACGGTTTCGGCGGATGGCCTGGAATGAGGGGGCTTCTCGGCTGTTGCGGCGCTGAAGGTCAAGTAGCGCTTGAGGCGCAATGGGAGATCTTGGGTCGAGACGATCACCTGGGGCAGCCGGCTGGAGAGGATGCGCTTGAGCGCCTCCAGCCCCTCTTCCGGTCTGATGGCCAGCGCTTGCTCGTCCCGTAACCGGGGACTGTCGGATGGGGTGCCATTCGGGGAACGCCAGTTGTCCCAGTTGATGCTGACTGTCCAGCAATTGGAGCGGCGCTGCCGCCAGTGGGCAAAGACGTCCAGGAAGGCATTGGCCGCCGCGTAGTCCATTTGCCAGTAGCCGGCCAGAATCGAGGCCAGCGAGGAGTAGAGAACCAGAAAATCCAGCTCAATGCCGTCCAGCAAATGATGCAGCACCAGGGTGCCCTGCAGCTTGGGCGACAGGGTTCGGCGGGCATCCTGACGGGTTTTCTCGCCCAGCAATCCGTAGCCGGCAATGCCTGCGATATGGAAGACCCCGTTCAGGGCGCCGAATCGTGTCCGAGTCGTCTGCAGGACGTCTTGCATTTGTTCAGGATCGGCTGCATCAGCGCGCAGTACCAGGATTTCGGCGCCCTGCGCCTGCAGGCGGAGCAGTTGGCGAATCTTGCCCGCCTCCGGGTGTTCGCGCTGAGGCGACGCCTTGGCCAAGCGCTTCCAATCCTGGGGGGCTGGAAAGGGCTTGCGTCCGGTCAGCACGAGACGGGCTTGGACCGTCTCGGCCAGATCAGAGGCCAGCGCCAGCCCCAACTCTCCCAAGCCGCCGCTGATCAGGTAGACGCCGCCTTGGCGCAAGCGCGGCGGTGCTTGTTCGCTTTCAGGAAGGTAGACCGGCTCGAAGTCCGGCACCCATCGAGATTGGCCGCGCAGGGCAGTCTGCGGCTCGTCCTGGGAAGAAGCGGTCTCCCGGAGGATCAGCCGGGCCAGATCCTCCGGGTCTTGCGGGGAAACGTCGATCGATCGGCAGCGGACGTGGGGACACTCCTGGGGAATAACCTGAAGCGGACCCAAAATGGTGGCTGTCAGGGGACGCAGCCTTTCCGCCCCGGTGACGGGCTGCAGGCCGCTGGAGACAGCGACCAGTTTGAGGGGATGGCGGGTTTCGGGGTCATGTTGGCGCAGCGCTTGGCCGAGCGCCCGCAGGCTGTAAAAGCCTAGTTCGAGGGTTTCTTCGATAGCTTCGAGGTCGAAACGCGGCCGGGCACCTTGTGAATTGGCAGAGGTGCCGGGTGGTGGCGCTGGATCCAGGGTGAAGCGTCTTTTCCGGCGCCCCTTCAGGGCGCTCTGGGTTTTTGGCGGCTTCCCGGTGGCTGCGCCGCCGGAGGCGGCTGTGCCACCGGCTAATTTCCGATGCCCCTCCGGGGCATTCATTCGGATCTCAGAGCGGGGCACAGGT
>JANQFM010000710.1 GCA_028277865.1 Acidobacteriota bacterium | reverse complement strand
GGGGGCGGGCCAGACCTAAAGGAGTGAAATCGTGAATGACCTTGTAGAGCGTTTGACCAAGGAACAGCCCATCGAGGCCAGCCTGCGCCCGGAGCCGACTTTGGAGGCTTTCCAGGAGGCTTTGGATCGAGGCTACGTGCACTGCAAATTCATCAACACCAAAGGCGGCACCGAGCTGGGAATCCGCATGGACGAGGAGGAAAGCGACCTCAGCAAGGCCGATTTCGAGGAAGGGACCGGCAGCGTCAAAATCGTGGGCAACCTGATCCTCGACTACGTGCGGGTGCGCTTTCACGGCACCATCGAGCTGCCTGACCTGGCCGGCCAAGGTTATCTGGAAGTGCTGGAAGAAGTCTCTCCGGGCCAAATCGAATCGGCTGAAACGGTTCACTAGGCCGCTAGGATTGCCGATTCATTCACATTTGAGTCAAGTTTTGCCACCGAGGCACAGAGAGTGCACAGAGCCGAATCAGAAGAAGCCCTTTCATCTCTGTGTCCCGGTGTCTGTGTGGTTTCCCGTCCCTGGTCTGAGGCGCTGCCTCGCTTTGGCGGCGTTCAGTGTGGGTGTCGCCATGACTTGGCACGTGGCCTTCACGCTTCGATCCCTCTTTCGTTTTTCGCTCTCCGTATTGCGTTCTGCCTTTTGCTGCTGGCCTTTTCCCCCTCTGCCTCTGCCCAGGATTGGCCTCAGTGGAGAGGCGATCAGCGCGATGGCCAGGTGCGTGATGTAACGCCTCCCCAGCAATGGCCTGACCGTCTTTCGCTGCTCTGGAGAGTCGAAGTCGGCAGCGGCCACTCCTCACCCCTTGTCCGGCAAGGCCGGATCTTCCTGCATACGCGCCGGGGCGGACAGGAGGTGGTGCAATGCCTGAAACTGGAGGACGGCGCCAAGGTCTGGTCAGACAGCTATGCGGCCCCCTACCGAATGAACTCGGCCGCAACCTCCCACGGCCCCGGCCCCAAGTCGACTCCCGCTTTGGGGGCAGACTTTTTGGTGACGCTGGGCATCAGCGGGATCCTTTCGGGCTACTCGGCCTCCGACGGCAAACTGCTTTGGCGTAAGGATCCATCCAGGGAATTTCCCCGCACCTCTCCTCTTTACGGGACTGCCGCTTCTCCGCTGATTGCCGACGGGCGAGCCTACCTCCATTGGGGCGGGCATGGCAAAGGCGCCGTTTTGGCCCTGGATCCGCAATCGGGAGAGGTGCTGTGGCGCTGGGAAGGCGACGGACCCGGCTATGCCTCCCCGGTCCTGGCCCAATGGCAGGGCGTCCGCCAACTGGTGACCCAGACCCAGCAGATGGTGGTGGGGCTGAGCCAGCAGAGCGGGGAGCTGTTGTGGAGCATTCCTTTCACGACCGACTACATTCAAAACGCCATCACCCCGCTGATCGCCGAGGGACGGCTGATTGTAACGGGGCTGGACAAGGGCACCCGCTCCATGCTTCCCGTTCGGCAGGCGGGGAAATGGTCCTTGCAGCAGGCCTGGGCAAATCCCCGTGTGTCGTTTTACATGAGCACGCCGGTGGTCGTGCAGGGGCGCATTTGCGGCCTGGCCGATCGCCGGGCGGGGCAATTCGTCTGCCTGGACGCCTCGAACGGTCAGGTCATCTGGGAGAGCTCGGGCCGTCAAGGCGAAAACGCGGCCATGCTGGCGGTCGGGAAGGTGGTGCTGGGCTTGGACGAGGCAGCACGCTTGGCAGTCTTCCAGTCCACTTCGGATGGTCTGCAGCTGGTGACCGAATACGGCGTGGCGCGCAGCCATACCTGGGCCCATCCCGTGCTCCTGCAGGGCCGACTCTTGATCAAGGACAAGCAGCACCTGCAGTTGTGGAGCCTGAAAAGCAAAGAGTAGCCACAGAGGCCCAAAGGGCACAGAGTTCGTCCTTTCCTCTCTCTGTGTGCCCTGTGCCTTTGCGGCCAATCTCCCTTCGACTGGCTTGAAAGGGTATAGTCTTTGCCATGAAGCACATCAGGCTCAAAGGAAGGCTGGCAGTGGTCGGGTTGGGCAAGATGGGCGGCATTCTGGTGCAGTCCTTTGTCGAAAAGGGGATCACCACGCCTCGGGACATCTCGGCGACGGTTCGTCACATCGAAAATGCCGAGCCCCGCGCCCGTCAGTTCGGCATCAAGGTTTCCAACGACAACCTCAAGGCCGTCAAGGGCGCCAAGGTGATTCTTCTTTGCGTCAAGCCTCAGGCTGTGGCCGAAGTCTGTCGGCAGATCGCCGATGCCCTGCGGGCCGATCAGCTGGTCATCACCATCGCGGCCGGCGTTCCCACCGCAGCCATTGAAGAGGAATTGGGCCACGTCCCGGTGGTGCGGGCCATGCCCAACACGCCCTGCGTGATCGGCCACGGCATGACCGGCATATGCGCAGGCCACTTTGCCGGCGAAGAGCACCTTGAACTGTCCCGCATGCTGTTTAACGCCGTAGGCCGTTCGGTGACCGTCGATGAAAAGTTGATGGATGCCGTGACGGGACTTTCAGGCAGCGGTCCCGCCTTTCTTTACATCATCCTGGAGTCGCTGGCCGAAGCAGGTGTCAAAGTGGGCCTGCCCCGTGACGTGTCGACTCTGCTGGCCGCCCAGACGGCCTCGGGCGCTGCCGAAATGATCCTGCAGTCGGGCAGCCATCCGGCGCTGCTCAAGGACGCCGTCACCACTCCCGCCGGCTGCACCATCGACGGCATCCTGGAACTGGAGGAAGGAAAGCTGCGCGTCACCCTCATCAAGGCGGTCGTCAAGGCAGCCGAACGAGCCCGGGAACTGATGCCTGAATGAGGCTCGCCGTCGCATCTTTTTGGCGTGTAAAGCTATACTTGTTCCAATAAGGACTCGAAGGAGAATAGGCAGATGATTCGACCCAATGAGCAGTTCATAGTCGATAGCGAAGGAAAGCGAACGGCAGTGGTTTTGCCCCTGCGGCAGTACAAACAGATTCTCGTTGAACTGGAGGAGTTGGAAGCGATCCGGGCCTATGACGAAGCCAAGTCCTCAGCAGACGAGGCAATCCCTTTCGAACAGGCCATTGAGGAAATTGAACGGCAGCGTCAATGAGCTATCAGCTGAGGATCC
>JANQFM010000632.1 GCA_028277865.1 Acidobacteriota bacterium | reverse complement strand
AGTGTGTGGCTCAGGTATTTGATGCCCAGATCCCGAAGAGCCGGCACGACGTCCTTGGCGCCCCTGCCCGTATCTCCTCCATCAATGAGCAGCCTGTTGCCTGAAGGGAAGAGCACCAGCGTGGCGTCGCCTTGGCCTACGTTGATGTGGACGATGTAGAGGATCTTGGTGGGGCATTCCTGCTGCGAGGAATCCGCCCCTTGCAGGAAAAGCGCCAGCACAGGCACTAAAAGTCTCACGTCTGCCTCCTCCGGGCTCCTAGCGAGGACCACGATTCTAGCAGGGGGCATGTTTGAATGACAATGAGCCGCAGTGCCTGGCAGTGGTCTATTCGTGTGTTGCTGCCGATTGGATGGAACACGGAACACGGAACACGGAACACGGAAGAGGGCCGGAAGGCCGAGGATTCCTGAACCTTCCTTTTCTTCTCTGTTCCGTGTTCCTTGTTCCCTGTTCCTTTTCTGGGGCTGGCGGACTTTCCGCCGCAGCTCAGTCCCAGTCCTTCGGCAACGGCGCACGGGTCCAGTGGTTTGTGAAGTAAAGCTCAAGCTCCTCCTGGCCCGGCCAGGCGATCTCGTATTTTTCGGTAAACCGATAACGGTCCTGGATCTGCAGGGTCAGGCGGGCTCGGATGCCGCTTCCGCTTTCAACGGCTTCGGAAGTGCAAACGACCTGCATGCCTTCGACCTTGCAGGGGGATCGCACCACCACGCCTTCGTTCATGAATTCCCGGTAGACCAGCATCTTTCGTTGGCTGTCGAAGCTAAAAACCCCCAGCTCCTCGTGCTGGTCGCCCTGGGGGCTCTTCTCCTGGGGCAGGCGAACCGAAATGTGACGGCTCAGCAAATAGCGTCCGTTGAGGATGAATTCATAGCGCCGCACACCTTTGCCCCGGCCCAGCTTGCCGTCGATAGCACCCTCCCAGCTGCCGGCCAGAAGCTTCACGGGCGCCCAGGGGTCCACCGCCTGCTTGGCTTCGCTCGGGGGTGCGCCTTGTTGGGCCCGGGCGGGAAAGCTGCAGGCGAAAAAGGCCAGCATCGCCGCCAGCAGTTTGAATTCCGATTGCATCCATCGCATTTTCAACATGGCTATTCTCCTTTTCTCATCATCAGCAGATTGCAGTTCTTCCTACCATAGGGAGCCGATCTGGAAACAAATAGGAAAAATCCGTCAATCGATCTCCAGATAAGACAGGTTGGACGCTTTGAGAAACTGGCGGGGAGTCATGCCGGAAAACGCCTTGAACTCGGCGATAAAGTGGGATTGGTCATAGTACCCGCAGGCCAAGCCGATATCGGCCAGGCCGCGGTCGTGCCCGTTGCTCAGCAGGCTGCAGGCATGAAGGAATCGGCAGAGCCTGGCGAACCGCTTGGGCGTCGTCCCCAAGGCGTCGGCGAACGTCCTCTGAAGCGACCGTTCGCCGATGCCAAGTTCGCGGCAAAGCCGCTGAACCGCGACATGACCCTTGCGTTTCCAGACGGCCCGGACGAGGGGTTCGACATCCTTCTTGTGATGACGCCGCAGTTGAGCCAGAAGAAACCGCTCCAGAATGGCGATCCGCTCCCGCCCTCCGGAAGCCAAGGCCAACCGCTCCTCTAACTCGATCGCTTCCCGGCCCCACAATGCTTCGGAGGGCGTCTGCCGATCGGCAAATTCACAGACCGGGGGACGGAAAAAATGATAGGCGCCCCAGGGATGGAACCGGACGGAGACCAGTCCGCTGTTCCCCTCCGGCCGGATCTCCAGAAAGCGTTGGGTCTGCGAGACCGCGACGCTGCGGGGCTGCGGCGCGAATTCCTCGCCGTCGTAACGGCAGGCCATCGGAGCCCTGTAGTGGAAGACCAATTCCATCAGGCCGTCGGGAGTGATCCTCTCGGGAGAGCCGAAGGCGGCCGGCGCGTCGAGCTCCATCGTCCAGAACAATCGAACGTAAGGCCTGAGCTGCCGGCAAGGAATGAACTCTCGGGACTGCATGTTGAAAGGATATCGCGACCGCCTCAATTCGTCAGTACGGCTTTGCCTGGCAGGATCTCAAGGCTTTGGATACCGTAGGCAAGCTGGAAGGATTCGGTGGGGTCGAAGGGCGGGTCTTGCTTTTCGCCCATCGACTTGAGCAGTGAGTTGGCCAGCGATGAAGGCAGGGGGATTGAGCCCAGCCAGACTTCCCGCACTTGAAAAGATCCCGTGCCGTTGCTGCCTTTCAGGGTGCCATCGACGTGAAGGGTCTTGCGCCCGCTCAGCAGGATGCGGAACAGTCCGCTGGCGGCGCCGTTTTCCAGGGGGATCTCGTCCAGGTTGACCTTGATCCGGGAGCGCAGGCCTTCCTGCTGCAGTTCCAGTTCAATGCCTTCCACTCCCTGCTGAGGTTTTTGTCGGATCATGGCGGCCAGGTAGGCGTTCAATTCGTCTTGGCTGATTTCGTACCTCCGGCCCTTCCCCTCACCGGTTTCGTCCGCCACTTGCAACTGGTGGAAGATATCGGCGACCTTCTCGGCTTTGGGATCCGGATCTTGAGCGGGCGCTGCAAGAATGACCGGCAGCAGAAGGACGACGGCGGTGATGTGGGTTCTTCGTAGCATGCATTATGAGATGCACCAACCGCCCAATTGTTTTCAGCCGGCACATTCCGAGAGGATCCGGGAGTATCACGCCTTCGAGCGAAGCGGCTTTGTGAGCTTGCGAACAAAGCTTTGGCTCCACTGATTCTAGCTTCCCAGTCGTGGGCTCCGCCGGGGCAAGCCCGGCGGCGGCCCAGAGAAGCTGCTCGATTCGATTCCTCCCCCGGGTTAACCGATGAAGCGAGTTGCACGGTCTTCAGTGACTTGATGAGGCAACCTAGCTGACCTGTGCTAGGCTACGGCGCTGACCATGCAACCTCAGGAGCAGCTGCGATCCATTCTGCGTCGCATTGACTCAGGCGGCTACAAGGCCTACCGCGATATCCTGGGCGCATACGACTTCGGAGACTTCCGGCTCAATATCGATCATGTTCAGGGAGACCCGTTTGCAGTGCCTTCCCGTTTCCGTCTGAGCATTGACAGGCGAAGGGCGGGGTTCCCGGACGGCCTGTCCTCCAACCGGATCCGCCGAATTGCACTGGCCGATCACCTGACCAGGCAGGTCGAAGCAGCCATCCGCCGTCACGTGCGGGGAAAGCGGGGGAGCGGGCGAAGCGGCGAGGTACAGATCGACCGTCCGGGGCAGGAAGTGCTGGAGCGGACCAGCTTGCTCATCCTTCCCGATGAGGTCGAAGCCCGCATCACGGTGGGGCTGCCCGCCGCAGGACGGCGCGTGCTGGCCCGACAAGCCGAAATCGTCCTCTTCGAAGAGCTGCCACGGCTGGTGCTGGACGCCTTGATCTACCGCCCCGGCGATGACTCCCGCTTGCGAGGCCACGTGCGGACGGTGGAAGACCAGCAGTCCCTGCGCGAGCAGTTGCAGGAACTCAACCTGGTGGCTTTCATCGGCAACCGCTCGATGCTGCCCCGCCGCAGCGGCGTGGACGACCGGCCGTTGCTGGCTGCAAAGGGCCAGGTGGCCGTCCCCTTTCAGTCGCCGCCATCGCTGCAGGTGGAACTGCAGCGCCCCAACGCGGGTCCGATCCATGGAATGGGCATCCCGCCGGGAGTCACCTTGATCGTGGGCGGGGGCTTTCACGGCAAGTCGACCCTGCTGCGCGCCTTGGAGCGAGGAGTCTACAACCACATCCCAGGAGATGGGCGGGAATGGGCGGTCAGCATCGATTCAGCGGTCAAGATCCGCGCCGAGGACGGACGTTCGGTAGCCGCGGTAGACATTTCCCCCTTTATCAACAACCTGCCCTACGGCAAGAACACGCGCTCGTTTTCGACCGAAAACGCATCGGGCTCCACCTCTCAGGCCGCCAACATCATGGAATCGCTGGAAGCAGGCTGCCGGCTGCTGCTCATCGATGAGGACACATCGGCCACCAACTTCATGATCCGCGACGCCCGCATGCAGCGGCTGATCGGAAAGTCCCAAGAGCCCATCACCCCATTCATAGACAAGGTGTCGGCCCTATACCGCCAGCACGGAGTCTCCACCATCCTGGTGATGGGCGGCAGCGGAGACTACTTCGATGTGGCTGACCAAGTGGTGGCCATGCACGAGTACCGTCCCCAGGATGTGGTTCAGCAGGTCGGTCAAGTTTTGGCGGAGTTCCCCTCCCAGCGTCGCCCGGAAGGCGGACGCGAATTCGGCCAGCTGTCCAGCCGGACTCCCCGGCCCGCCTCATTCGACGCTTCGCGCGGGCGCCGCGAAGTGAAGATCAACGCCAAGGGGCTGCACCAGATCCTCTTCGGGCGAACCTCCATTGACCTGTCCGCACTCGATCAGTTGGTCGATTCCTCCCAAACCAACGCCCTCGGCGAAGCCATCCACTACTTCGCCCGCCGCTGCGCCTCATCAGGGATGACCCTGCAGGAAGGCATCCAGGAGTTGGAAGAAGTGTTGGACAGACAAGGCTTGGATGCCCTCAAGTCCTTCAAGGTCGGCAACCTGGCCCGCCCCCGCCGCTTCGAAATCGCCGCCGCCATCAACCGCATGCGGACCCTGAAGATTCGGTGACACAAAGGCACAGAGAGACCTTGGTCACGCAGAGGCGCAAAGACTCAAGAGGGTATGAGAAGCGGTCCTTTGGAATTTGGACGATATTCTTCGACAGACAACTGACAACTGACAACTGACAACTGCTTTTACGCCTCCGGCTCCCGGATCTTCTGGTAGCGAAGCAGTTGAGGAGTTTTCAGTGTCTGCCGGACGCCGCTGGGCCAGCGGATTTCGACTCTTTGGATCTTCTCATCCGGCAGCAGGCCGAAGTGCAGGCGCGGGTCGTGGGAGGACTGGTAGCTGCCGCCTCCGGTGCGCTGGCGGACGATTCGGCGGCGGTCGGTGCTGACAGTCACGGTTGCGCCGACACCGTCGCGGTTGCTGCTGCGGCCCTCCAGTTGAACGCCCCACCAGGGATTGCGGTTGCCTCCCTGGTTACGCAACAGAACGGGAGGGCTTCCGTTGTTGATGAAGAGCAGGTCGATGTCGCCGTCGTTGTCGTAATCGCCCGTCGCCAACCCGCGGCCATGCTGGCGCTTTTGCCAGAACTCACCGGCCTTTGAGCCGGCCTCCACATAGCGGCCGTTGCGGTTTTCCAGCAGTTGGGCAGGTTCGTCCGAAGTGACCCTGTCACGATAGAGGTGGATGTTGTCCAAAGGATGCCCGTTGGCGATGGCCAGGTCGAGGTCGCCGTCGTTGTCGTAATCCAGGAAGCGCACCCCGAAGCCGCTGTAGAGCAGTCCGCTGCGCCCGTTGCCCTGGGACAGGGTGACGTCGGTAAAAAAGGAGTCGTCCCGGTTGGCGTACAGGTTGTTCATTTCGTAGTCGATGTTGGTGACGATCAGGTCCAGCCGGCCATCGCCGTCGAAGTCCCCCAGGTCAGTCCCCATCCCCGATTCCGGCTTGACAGCCATTCCGTAGGCCACCTCGGACTCCAGTGCCCGCTCGCTGAATGTGCCGCCCCCCTCATTGCGGAAGAGGAAGTTTGCTTCGGCGTCATTGGCCACATGCAGGTCGGCCAAGCCATCGCCATCCAAGTCGCCTGCCACCACTCCCAGAGCCTTGCCGGGCAGTGCAACCCCGGCTTGGGCGCTCACATCGGTAAAGGATCCGTTGCCGTCGTTGCGGTAGAGCAGGCTGGCGACGGGCTTGAACTTGGAAGGGTGGCAATAGGAGCGGTAGCCCTCTTTTCGTTGGCCGCAGTAAGTGTCTTTGTCAAAATCCCAGTCCAGGTAGCGGCACACGAAAAGGTCCAGGTCGCCGTCGTTTTCCAGGTCAAAAAAGGCCGCGCTGGTCGACCAGCCGGAAGCTGCTACTCCCGCCGTGCGGGTCACGTCTTGAAAGGACTTCCCGTCCCGGTTTCGATAAAGCCGCCCCTGATCCCATCCGGTCACGTAAAGGTCCGGACGGCCGTCGTTGTCGAAGTCTGCTACCGCCGCCCCGTTGCCGTAAAAGCCTCCCCTCAGCCCGGCCTGGTCGGTCACATCGGCGAAGGTTCCGTCCCGATTGTTGCGGTAAAGGGCATTGCGTCCCGGCCGGCTGTCCTTCGAGCGCTCATGGGAGCCGCTGTCGACCAAAAAGATGTCCAGCCAACCATCCCCGTCAAAGTCCAAGAAAGCGCCGCCGCCTCCCATGGTTTCGATCAGGTACTTCTCCTCGGTTGCGCCATTGCGGTGCGTCCAGTCGATTCCGGCGGAGCGGGTGACATCCTCGAAACGGACCTGGGCCCAAGCCGTGCCGGTGAGGAGAAACAGGATTGCAAAGCTGTAGAGAATAAAGCGCCCACTCATTCTCTACAACATACCATCCACCCTTCGGATGTCATGATTCGCACGCTTTGCGCTCAATGCGGCTTGGCGGGAAATCTCGCCCATGGTTGACACTTCGCACCTCGGATCGGCATAATTTCCCCCTTTTGCGGAGGTGAAATCATGTCCAAGCTGAGTAAGACGGCCCGTGCCAGCCTGGGCCTCAAGGGGGCCAAGGGGAGCGCTCCGCTTTGCCCGGAATGCGGCAAAGAGCTGACCGCCACCAAAGTCCTGGGTGTGGCAGGCCACAAAGGCGGAATGTACTGGGTTTGCGAAAGCGGCGATTTCCGAGCCCGCATCCACGGCTGATCTGCAATCCCGAGCCGTGTCTGGGAGCTTTGATTCTGGTGCCAGCTCCCTTTCCCTCTCTGTCCGCTTGCGCCTTTGGCGCAAAAAGCGACGACGTCAAGCCCGGAACAGGGGTTTTCAGCAGAAAGACACGGCCCCACCCCCACAGTCAGGCTGCGTCCCGATGCAGTCCCGCCGCACGAAAAAGCTGCCGTTCGATCGCCCGGCGCAGGCAGAGCGGATCTCCCAACCGTCGGCGCAGTTCGTCTTCCAGTGCGCCGATGGGCAGCAGGTTTTGGGGTGCCCTTGGATCGCGGATCGAGGTGGATGCGAATCGGGGCAGCAAGGACGCCGAGAGATCGGCCAGGCGTTGAGCCGCCTCCAGCCCCAATCCCTGGCGCGCTTCCAGACGCAGCACCCCGGCAAGCGGATGATGCAGCGGACGCGGGCGGGCCACGCGCAAAAACCAGCAGTAGCGGTCGGCCTTGCCGTCCAGGATGGCGAAAAGAGGCGTCCTGAAGCCTCTTTGAAGCTGAGGGACAAGTGCGAAATGGCTGGCTTCCAGATAGGGCTGATGCAGGGTCTTGACGACACCCACAGCGGCTTGCCGGATGGCTGAAAAGTATGTCAGGGGACCATCCAGGAAGATGCAGTCGGCACGCTGGGCCAAGCTTTCGGCCAGATGGGCTTCCGCCTCGCGCATGCGGTTTTGCAGGGCCGCCAAGACATCCAATGGCGAGTTTTCGCTGACCGGATGTTCCTCAAAGTCCACCAACTGCTCCCCGATTCGGATCGTCTGCGACTGGGCCAGTCCGTTGCCCAACATCAGACAGCGCTGCACCCGAATCTCTTCAAAGCTGGCCTTGGGATTCCCGGTGCGTACCGCCCCCACCGCCAACGAGCCGAAGATCCCGTGAACGATTCGGCCCTCATGGTCGGCCAGAATACGGGCCTCGACTCGCCTGGACCCGTCCACAAAGAGGAGGTTTTTGCTCCCTGAAGCGATTGGGCCGGGCAAGGCTCGCCAATCAGGCGTTTCCACGCTCACCTCCAACCGCATCGAAGATGATTCTGCCGCTTTCTCAAATTGCAGCGGCGCGTCGTACTCGGCTGGCCAGGGATCGATACGAAGCTGAAGCCGTCCGGACACGACTTCATATTAGCCTGGATGAAGCATGCCGGGAAGGACCGAGAAGCCCACAAACGGAAACTCCACGATCCAAAGCCGTGCAAGCAGGTGAAAGCGCTGAGCGATCTGCCCAATCGGACCAGGTCATTCAGAGATCGCCCCAAGCCCCTGGACGATCCGCCGTCCCGGCTTTACAATCGATGCCTTGGGAACTACGGCGCCGCTCGCGTTTGCGGCTTGGGCGAACCCCTTTCGCTCCACTCAATGCTTTTACAGCCGGGGGACACATGAAAAAAGGATTTTTTTGGCTGCTGATCTGCGCACTCTGCCTTCTGGGCTCCGCCCTGACATGGGCGATGGCCCAGGAAAACCAGGAACAGGAAGCCCAATCCGAAGAAAGCAAAAAGGGCGAGGAAAAGGAAAAAAAGGAGGTACCGCCTCTTTACAAGCTCAAGACGCCGGGCCTCAAGTTCCGCAGCATCGGTCCCGCCCTGACCTCGGGACGCATCTCCGACTTTGCCGTCAATCCCGACAACACCAGTGAATACTACGTGGCCGTCGCTTCAGGCGGCGTCTGGAAGACCACCAACAAGGGAGTCACCTTCAAGCCTGTCTTCGACAGCCGTGGATCCTACTCCATCGGCTGCGTCACCATGGACCCCAACAACCACAACGTGGTCTGGGTGGGCACGGGCGAAAACAACAATCAGCGCAGCGTGGCCTATGGCGACGGCGTTTACAAGTCGGTTGACGGCGGCAAGAGCTGGAAGAACATGGGGCTTAAAGAATCCGAGCACATCGGCATGATCATCGTCGATCCCCGCGATTCGGACGTGGTCTACGTGGCCGCTTACGGACCCCTCTGGTCAGCGGGAGGCGACCGGGGGCTTTACAAGACGACCGACGGGGGGAAGAACTGGGATGCGGTGCTGACAATCAGCGAGCACACTGGCGTCAGCGAGGTCCACTTCGACCCCCGCGATCCCGACACCCTTTACGCCGTTGCCCACCAGCGCCGCCGGCACGTCTTCACCTTCATCGACGGCGGACCCGAATCGGCCCTTTACAAGTCCGCCGATGCGGGGGCCAATTGGCGCAAGATCAACAAAGGGCTGCCTTCCGGCCATCTGGGACGCATCGGGCTGGCCATCTCGCCGCCCAATCCCGACGTGATTTACGCCATCGTGGAAGCCCAAGAGGACAAAGGCGGGTTTTATCGTTCGACCGACCGGGGAGAGACCTGGCAGCGCCGCGGCGATTACACCTCGCGGGGCAACTACTACCAGGAGATCTTCGCCGATCCCGTCGACGTCAACCGGGTCTATTCGATGGACACCCTGGGGCAGGTCAGCCTGGACGGCGGGCGGACCTGGCAGCGCACCGGCGAACGCAGCAAGCACGTCGACAACCACGCCCTGTGGATCGATCCCGACAACCCCGACTACCTGCTCAACGGCAACGACGGGGGCGTATACGAGTCATGGGACCGGGGCCAGACCTGGCGCTACATGCCCAACCTGCCTGTGGTCCAATTTTACAAGGTGTCCGTCGACAACGCCCTGCCTTTTTACAACGTCTACGGCGGCACCCAGGACAACTACAGCCTGGGAGGCCCCTCGCGCACCATCAGCGCCAACGGCATCGCCAACGAGGACTGGTTCGTCACCCAGGGCGGAGACGGCTTCGAAACCCAGGTCGACCCCAACGACCCCAACATCATCTATGCCCAGTCCCAGTACGGCAACCTGACACGCTTTGACCGCCGCAGCGGCGAGCGCATCAGCATCCGTCCCCGGGCGCGCAAGGGCGAAGACGCCTACGTCTTCAACTGGGACGCTCCCCTGCTCATCAGCCCCCACTCCCCCACCCGGCTTTACTTTGCCGCCGACAAAGTCTTCCGCAGCGACGACCGGGGCAACAGCTGGCAAGTGATCAGCGACGACCTGACGCGCCAGATCGACCGCAACACGCTGGAAGTGATGGGGCAGATCTGGCCCATGGACGCAGTGGCCAAGCACGCCTCGACGACCACCTACGGCAATATCGTGGCCCTGGAGGAATCCGAGTTGGCCGAAGGGCTGCTCTACGCCGGAACCGATGACGGGCTGGTCCATGTCACCGAAAACGGCGGCCAGAGCTGGACCCGTTACGAAAATCTTGAAGGCGTGCCGGAAATGACCTACGTCAACGAGCTGATCCCCTCCCAGCACGACCGCAACACCGTCTATGCCGCCTTCAACAACCACAAGCGAGGCGACTTCAAGCCCTACCTGCTCAAGAGCACCGATTTGGGCAAGTCCTGGACCTCCATCGCCGCCAACCTGCCCGAGCGCGGCTCGGTCTACGCAATCGCCGAGGACCACGTTTCGCCCAACCTGCTCTTCGTCGGCACCGAGTTCGGAGTCTTTTACACGCTGGACGGCGGCAAGTACTGGAAGCGTCTGCGCAGCGGCGTGCCCACCATCGCGGTGCGCGACATCGCCATTCAAGAGCGCGAAAACGACTTGGTTCTGGGAACCTTCGGACGCAGCTTCTACGTGCTGGACAACTACGCGCCCCTGCGCGAGTTGACCTCAGAGCTGATCGAATCCGAAGCCCACGTCTTCGCCGTTTCCGACGGCTTGATGTTCTTCCCCTACAGCCGCATCGGCGGTGGCGGCAAGGGATTCCAGGGAGAGACCTTCTACACGGCGGCCAATCCCGATGTCGGCGCAAAGATCACCTACTACTTCAAGGAAACCATCAAGACCCGCGAACAGTTGCGCAAAGAGGAAGAGAAGAAGAAGTTCAAGAAAAAGGAGCCCATCGACTATCCCTCCTACGAAGGCCTGAAGGCCGAAGAGGATGAGGAGGAGCCCTACCTGCTCTTCACCATCCAGGACTCCAACGGCAACGTGGTGCGTACCTTGCGCCAACGGGCCAGCGAAGGGGTCCACCGCATCAACTGGGATCTGCGCTTTCCGGACATCACGCGGGCCAATCCCCGCAACGCCGCACCCCGCCGGGATGCCGGATCGGGCATCCTGGTGGTTCCCGGTACCTATCGGGTTCACATGTCCAAGAGCGTCAACGGCGAAGTCGCCCAGCTGACCCAGCCGGTCTCTTTCGAGGTCCGCCATCTGGACAACCGCACCCTGCCGGCATCCGACCGCGATGCCCTGTTGGCTTTTCAGAGGGATCTGTCAGAGCTGAGCCGGGCCATGAACGGCGCCCGCCAGGCCGTCCGCGACCTGGGAGAAAAGACGCGCCACTACCGGGCCGCCCTCAAGGCCGTCACCGACCTGGCTTCAGCTGCCAGCCTCAAGCAGGAGATCGACAATCTGGAAAAGAAGATCGATGATGTATCGCGCCAGCTCTTCGGGGATTCCATCATCAGCCGCCTCGACCGCCAGCAGCCGCCCTCCATTTCATCGCGCGTCAACAGCGCCCTCTTCGCCGGATTCCGCTCCACCTCGGATCCCACCCAGACCCAACGTCAGGTCTACGCCATCGTCGAGGAGGAGTTCGACCCGGTGATCGATCAGATCAACCAAATCATGAGCAGCGACCTGCCGGCCATTGAGCAGCGGCTGGAGGATCTGGGTGCGCCCTGGACACCTGGGAGGGCGATACGCTGGCGAAGGGAGTAGGGAGAGAGAAGAGAAGAGAGGAGAGGAGAGGAGAGGGGAGAAACCGCAGAGGGGCTACAGAGCGGCGCAGAGAGCCGAGGAGAAGATTCTACTCACTGCCTGCAGAATGCAGTCTCTGATGTCACAATGACAGCATGTCTGTGCAGATCACAATCCGGAACGTCCCGCAAGAAGTCCGCGACGAATTGGCCGCCCGTGCCGCCCTGCAGCACAGATCAATGCAGGAGTATCTGCGTGGAGAGTTGGAACGCCTTGCCAAACGGCCTTCAATCGAAAGGTGGCTCGATCAGGTTCAGGCGCGGAAAAGGGCGGCCTCCAGGCGAGTCCCGCCGGAACACATCCTGCGTCATCGTGAGGCGGATCGCCGATGAGCCTGGTTGTCGATTCATCGGTGCTCGTGGCCGCGGCCGTGGACGAAGGTTCCGAGGGTCTCTGGGCCGAAATACGCTGGCGACACCATAGCTGGTCCTGGTAGAGGCTACCAACATCCTCAGGCGGTTGGAACTGGCCAAGGAAGTGACGTTGTTGGAGGCCTCTTCCGCTCGCCAAGATCTGCTCGACTTGGATATAACCCTGTTCCCCTTCGGGCCTTTGGCGGATCGCATCTGGGAGCTGCGCGCCAACGTCACTTGCTACGATGCTTGGTACGTGGCGCTGGCTGAGACGCTTGAGGTTCCGCTGGCTACTCTGGATCGACGACTCCCAAAAGCCTCCGGCCCTGCTTGCCGATTCCTGCTGCCTGATTGAAACCGGAACCAGATTGGGTCTGCTTTGCGCTTTTGGTGTCTTGGCGCGAACCCCCTATCTGAGCAACCGGGAAAGCAAGGAAGGGTCGATATTGCCGCCCGAGATGACGACGCCGACCTTTTTGGGAGGGGGCTGGACGCGGTGAAACAAAATGGCTGCCGGCGCCACGCAGCCGGTGGGTTCGGCCAGGATCTTCATGCGCAGCAGAATCAGCTGCAGCGTTTCGACCACTTCGTTTTCGCCCACCAACAGGATGTCGTCGGCCAGGGAGTGGATGAGGGGAAAGGTCAGCTTGCCGGGCTGCTGGGTGCGCATGCCATCGGCAATGGTGTCCGGCGGAGGGATCTTGACCCGATGGCCGGCCCGAAACGACCTCCACCAGTCATTGCTGGCCATGGTTTCGACTCCGAAGATGCGGATTTCGGGGTTGTGCTGCTTGGCCGCAATGGCGCAGCCGCTCAGCAACCCTCCGCCGCCGATGGGGGTCAGCAGGGCGTCCAGGTCGGGGATCTGCTCCATCAGCTCCAGCCCGGCCGTCCCCTGCCCGGCCATGATGTGAGGATGGTCATAGGGCGGTATCAAGGTGGCTGCATGCTCTCGGGCAAAGTCCTGGGCGATCCGGGCCCGCTCCTGATTGAGCCGGTCGTAGTAGAGGATTTCCGCTCCGTAGTCGCGGGTGGCCTCCAACTTGGCCTTGGGGGCGTCGGTGGGCATGGCGATGGTGGCGGGGATGCCCAGCAGCTTGGCCGAGTAGGCGACGCCCTGGGCATGATTGCCCGAGGAGTAGGCCACCACTCCGCGCTTTTTTTCGGTGTCGGAAAGCTGCACCAGGGTGTTGTAGGCGCCCCGGAACTTGAAGGATCCGCCCCGTTGCAGGTTCTCGCACTTGAAGAAGACCTCGCAACCGGCCATCCGATTGACGGTCCGCGAAGTGAGGACAGGCGTCCGGTGGGCGATTCCTTCAAGCCGTTCGGCGGCGGCTTGCACGTCTTCGAAATCTATGGCGAATTCACTCATCAGTCCAGAGGCGAAAGTCTACAGGCTTCTGGGTTCAAACTCCAGAGGTTTCGCCCCAAGACGCCAAGCGCGCCAAAAGCTCTCAGACAGCGATCTTGGCGTCTTGGCGCGAAACTCGAGCGGTTTGGTCAGGCCCGCAAGATGCGGGCGCTCCTGGTCGACGTTGCCTTTGCAGAGCCACCGGCGCATCCAGTGTCCATTTTCGGTCAGCCGGAGTCTCGCAGGCGGACAAATCTCTTCACCAAATCCAGTAACCAGTGTACTTTCTTCATGGCATCCGGATTGCGTTTCCAGATCATCAAGTCAGGAGGAGTCATGGCCAGAAAAGAGCATTTCAGAGACGTGGTTGCCGGCATGCCCGACGCCGGCTATTGGCAAGAAAAAGCAGATCAGGGTTGGGAGCTGTCGGCCATCGAGTGGGTGCGGGAGGTCTCGGCGGGGGAAAGCTCTCAGGTTGTCCTGCGCCAGGAAGTCCCCTACGGCATGCAGGTTTCTGAAGACTGCATGCATTTGGTCGAAAATCCCCAGGAGCGGGAAGCGCTGACCTTGATGCTGGGAGAGTTGATCGCCGACAAGCCGCTTTCGGAAGTGGCCAAGTCCCTGAATCAGCACGGCTTCCGGACCCGGAAGGGTGTCAAGTGGGACGCGGCTGCCATCTTCCATCTCTTCCCGCGCCTCATCGAAGTTGCGCCGCAGATCTACCCGACCGAGGATTGGGCCGATCAAAGGCGTCAACTATTCCGGATCGCGTAGGGGGGAGCAGAGTTCGCCGCAATGGGCGCAGAGAAAGGACGCACAGGACACAAGAGATGATCTCGTTGCACCTTGCTACTCGGTCCTCAGCGTGTGGGCCGGGTCGAGGTTGACGGCGCGCAAGCATGGGACGGCGCAGGCAACCGCTCCGACCCCCAAGAATATCAGCACAATCATCACCATCAACCCAACGTTGAAGGCGCCCAGGCCAAAATAATATGTGCGGGCCAATTCGGAGGCCGGCCATGAAAAACCAAGCCCGACAGCAAGCCCGAACAAAACGGGTTTTGCGCCTTGCCACAAGACTTTCCTAAGTATGCTGCTGCGCCGAGCGCCAACG
>JANQFM010000553.1 GCA_028277865.1 Acidobacteriota bacterium | reverse complement strand
AGGGACTCGAACCCCGAACCCGCTGATTAAGAGTCAGCTGCTCTGCCAGTTGAGCTAGCGGCCCACCTGCGGTGGAGGCGTCAGCTTAACATGCAGGGCGATTTTTCGTAAAGCGGGCTGCCCTGCCTCATCCTGCCTCCTCCCGCCCTTCCCCTTCGGTACCAGGACTCTTGGGATTCTTCTCGCCTGAGTCCAGTTTTTGCCGCGAAGGCAACGAGTTGCACAGACAGGGTTTAGAAAGTGCTCTCAGTTTTCGATGCCAGCGTGGCTGTGTGGCTTTCCTTCCCTTGTCGGAAGCGCTGCCTCCTGCCGAGAGCTGTAAAGTTCCTATCAAAAATCCCGAAAAGATCTGAGGTAAGGCCGGTGGCCGGACGCCCAGGCGCTCAGACGGAGGATTCAAGGCGCGCCGGGCGGGGGGCTCATCCGGATCGGGATGCTGGAGACGTTTTCGACCCCGAAACGGAAAACGTTGCCGGCGCCCCGCAAGCAATGCCGGAAATTCCGGCGGGAAAACCTAGTCGAGGCTGCAATGGAGAAGGCGCCGAAAAGGGGGCCCGGAAGCCTGCTCCGCTGTCCAATCCCACTCGCCCAGAGGGGGAAGCGGAGCCCGATTCCAACCTATTTTGCCCACTTTTGGGAAAAATTCCACTTTTTTCGGCCAAAAGTTCGTAGATTTCCGGACTCGTGCGTACTTAGTTATAGGGAGTCCACTTTCCCCCTTCTCATTTCAGCCTTCTGAAAGAAAGGTGACAATGGTCACCGCTGAATCGGAAGCATCGACGGTAAGTTGAAGTTTCTGAACCCGATACGGTTCGGAAAAAGTCGGCCGCCCCTCGCCGAAGAGATGGGCAGATCAGCAAGTGAGGCGCCGCAGGGCAAGCCAGCCCTGCAAAGCGGCTCAGAGGAACACGGCATGAGCCTGACGAATTGGTTGCGGCCCGCGAAATCACTGGTGGGGGTCGATATCGGCAGCTCCTCCGTCAAGGTCGTCGAACTGAAAAGCGGCAAGGCCGGCTACGAATTGACCAACATTGGAACGGAAAGGATCCCGCACGACACCATCGTCGACGGCGTGATCATCTCCAAGCTGCCCGTCGCCGAAGCCATCGACACGACCTTTAATAACCTCCAAATCAAGAACAGCCGCATCGCCACCTCGATCTCCGGCCATTCCGTCATCGTCAAGAAGATCACGGTTCCTGCCCAGAGCGAAGAGGAACTCGACCAGTCGATCCGCTGGGAGGCAGAGCAGTACATCCCCTTCGACATCTCGGAGGTCAACGTCGACTATCAGATCTGCCGCAACCTGCCCGACACCAACAAGATCGAGCTGATCTTGGTGGCGGCCAAAAAAGAGAAAATCACCGATCACACCAGCGTGGTCTCGATGGCGGGCAAGACCCCTTTGGTGGTGGACATCGACGCCTTCGCCCTGCACAACGTCTACGACATGAACTACGAGCCCCAGGAATCGACGGTGGCCGCCCTGCTCAACATCGGGGCCGCGGTGATGAACGTCAACATTTTGAGAGGCTCCGAATTCCTCTTCACCCGCGACATCAACATGGGCGGCAACCACTACACGGAATTCCTGCAGCGCGAGCTCAGTGTCTCGATGGAGGAAGCTGAAGAGATCAAGCAGTCCGAGAGCTTTCCCGAGGAGCATGCCGACCAGATCCCCTCCATCTTGCAGTCGGTGTCGGAAAATCTGGCTCTGGAGGCGGAAAAGACCTTCGACTATTTCAAGACCACCACCCAGGCGTCCGACATCGAGGAGATTTACATCAGCGGGGGCGCCAGCCGCACCCAAGGGCTGCGCAACTACCTGGAAGAGAAGTTCCAAGTGCCGGTGCAGTTCCTGAACCCCTTCAAGAAGGTGGACAGCGGCAAGAGGGAATTCCCGGCCGAGTATATGAACGGTTTATCGGCCGATTTCGCCGTTGCGGTGGGATTGGCCCTTCGATCAGCGAGTGACCGATGATCAAGATCAATCTGCTCAGGGAGCCGACAGTCAAGAGACGGAGTTGGAGTCCGGGCATTTCGCGCTACAACCTGATCGCCCTGGTGGTGGCGGTTGCGGTGCTCGGCCTGGCCGTTGCCTGGTATTGGCACCTGACGTCCAAAAAGGAAGAGTTGACGGCTGAGCGGGAACGTCAGCAGCGCCTTTACGCCAGCCTGTCGCAGGTCGACCAGCAGCTGCAGGCGGCCCGGCAAGTCAAAGAGCGCCTGGATCAACGGGTTGCCCTGATCGAGAGGTTGCGCGACAACCAAGAAGGCCCGGTGCGGCTGATGAACAGCCTGCTGTCGTCCATGCCAGCCTCGCCCAAGCTGTGGCTGACCAGCCTGGCCCAGAAAAACCGGAGTGTCACCATTGAGGGCCGTGCTTTCGACGTGCCGACCATCGCCGACTTCATCGCCGACCTGGGCAGGCTGCCTCACTTCCTGAATGTCGACCTGGAATTCTGGGAAGAGCAGGAAGAGAGCATTGCCTTCAAACTCAATTGCCAACTCGGAGAGGAATGATCATGGAAAGCAGCACTGGATCCTCGGGCCAGGGCAAGCGGCATATGTTGCTGCTGCTCATCCTTGCGGGTGGCATCTGCATCGTCATCTGGTACTACTACATCCGGCCTTTGAACGCCGAGCTGGCAGAACTTCAGCAGAGCATCGATCAGCTCACGGCCCAGGTCAAGGCGGCCCAGGCCAAGCAAGCCCAGCTGCCCGAAATCCAGGAACAGATCCGTCAGAGCGAAGAGAAGCTGAAGGTGCTTCAGAGGGTTCTTCCCTCCGGCAAGGAGACGGCCGAGGTGGTGCGCCGAGTGCAGGAAATGGCCGTTGCTTCCGAGTTGCACCTGAAGAGCTTCACACCCCAGGGGACGGTTCAAAAGGAGTTTTACCAGGACTGGCCGATACTTCTTTCGGTGGAAGGGAATTTCGATTCCCTGGGGATTTTCTTGGAGAAGATCGGCCGCTTCGAACGGCTCATCAATGTGGACGACTTGGCCATCCGGCCTTTGGATCCGGAGGAGATGAGCCGCTCGCGCACGATCGCGGCCACCTGCACAGCCACGACATTTGTGTTCCAGGAGGCCTCTCATGAGCTATAGAAGACTCCGCTGGCCGGCATTGCTGAGGCGCCTGGCCGGATATGCTGCCGCTCTGCAGTGCGCAGCCATCGTGCTGCTTGCCTGCATTGCCTCTTTGCAGGCGCAGGTCGATCCGATCCCTGTCGATCCGCCAACCCAGTACGATTCCCAGGGCAAGCGGGATCCCTTCATCAGCCTGCAAAAGCCCAAGACCAACGGCGACGAGGCTGAATTCTCGTCGACGCCCCCTCTCAACCGGCGCCCGCCCGGGTTGGCCGGGCTGTTGATCGACGAGGTCACGGTGGTGGGTGTGGTGACGGCAGGCAAATCTCCCATGGTCCTGCTGCAGGGCGTCGACAATTTCACCTATTTTGCGTCGCCCCGCGACCAGCTCTTTGATGGCTATGTGGAATCGATCAACGGAGAAGAAGTGGTTTTCATGCGCATCGTCCGCGATACACGGGGCCGAACCCACAGCTCGCGCGTCTTCAAGAAGCTTTACACCCAGGAAGTCCGGGTGGAGGAAAAAGATCAAGCAGAGGATGAAAAGAAGGAGGGGAACCATGAGGATTCCTGAGCCCTGCTTCCGTTCCAAGAGACCCCTTTGGATAAGCCTGCTCATCGCCGTGGCCTGCTTTGCCGCCTTGCCGGGCCAATCCGTTGGCCTAAAGACTCTGGGAGGCAGCCCCCCTGCTGCAGCGGCGATCGCATCTGTGCCTGCCGCACAAGGCTCCGGGCAATTCAGTGGAACTCCCATCACCATGAAGGTGGTGGATATCTCTCTGGCCGACTTTTTCCGCATCATCTCGGAGGTCAGCGGGCTCAACGTGCTGATCGACCCCGATGTGTCGGGACGGGTTACGCTGAACATGGAGGCGGTGCCCTGGGATCAGCTCTTCGAGGCTGTGCTCCGAAGCAATCGGCTGGAAAAGACGATTGACGGCAACTTGGTCCGGGTCTCCACCAAGGAGACGATCCGCGTGGAAGAAGAGGCCAAGCGGGCCATCAAGCGAGCCAACTTCCTGGCCTCGGACACCCGCACCGACACTTTCCACCTCAATTACGCGGTGGCCAATGAAGTTTCCCAGACCTTGGAGGACCAGCTCAGCGAGCGCGGACAGATCAATGTGGACCAGCGCACCAACACCTTGATCATCACCGACGTGGGCAACACCTTCGAGCGCCTGGAGGAATTGATCCGGCGGCTGGATGTGCCCGAGCAGCAGGTGGAGATCGAAGCCCGCATCGTCGAGGCCACCACCAACTTCGCCCGTGAATTGGGCTCCGAGTTCGATATCGGCATCGGCAACTTCTTCAACCGCGTCTCCCGCCCGTTCGGCAGCGACCGCAACGCCGGAGTCGGCTCAGTGCGCGCCGGAGTGGAAGATCCGGTGGGCGTGGTGGGAATCAGCCTGGGCAACATTTTGGACACGGTGCGATTGGATGCCTTCATTTCGGCGGCTGAGACCAATGGCGACGCCCGCATCCTTTCCAAGCCGCGGGTCAGCGCCCAAAACAATGCCGAGGCCGCCATCACCCAGGGTGCCAAGATCCCCATTCCGGTCACTCAGAACTTCACCACCCGGGTGCGGTTCGAAGAAGCGGCCCTCAAGCTGACCGTCACGCCGCAGATCACCCAGGAAGACACCGTGCTGCTCAACTTGCTGGTGGAAAACAACGTCCCTGACTTCAGCCAGACGGTTTTGGGGATCCCCACCATCCTGACCAGCGAGGCCGAAACCCTGGTGCTGGTGCCCGACGGGGGCACGACGGTAATCGGCGGCATTTTCACCGAGGTCGACCGAACCGAAATCCGCAAGGTTCCCGGATTGGGCAACGTACCGGTGGTGGGCCACCTGTTCAAGAACACGTCCAAAGAGCGGGAGACCCGCGAGATCCTCTTTTTCATCACGGTTCGGATCAAATAACGGAACACGGATCACGGAACACGGAACAGGGAGGATCGTCTCTCTTCCTTGTTCCTTGTTCCTTGTTCCGTATTCCCTGCCCGCGATACCCTCTTGCAACGGATGATGCGTTACCAGCGTTTCCTGAGCCGTTTGGAGGAGGAGGAACTGGATGGTTTTGTCGTCACGCGGCCAGCCAACCTGGAATACTTGTTCCACTTCCGGGGTTCGGTTGGGGCGGCCCTGGTCTTAAAAGGCGAGACTGCTCTGCTGGTCGACTCGCGGTATATCACCGAGGCCTGTTCCACGGCCCGCCATTGCCGTCCTTGCCTGGCGCCCAAATCCCTCGACCAGTCGCTGCAGCAGAAGCTGAAGAAGGCTTGCCGCAAGTCTGCCTCGGCATTGCGCATCGGCTTTGAGTCCGACTTCGTCAGCCATGATTTTGTGCGTCGGGTCGAGTCCTGGGATCTGCCCATCCGCTGGACGCCCGCCTCGGGTTGGGTCGCCGAGTTGCGGATGATCAAGCAGCCGGAAGAGATCCGGTCGCTCAAAAAGGCATTTCGGCAGGCCCAAGCCGCTTTTTCCCAGGCCATGCAGGAGGTGGAGCCTGGCCTGAGCGAGGTGGAGATTGCAGGACGGCTGGAATGGGCCATGCGGCGCCAAGGGGCGGATGCCTTCGCCTTTGAGACGATCGTTGCCGCGGGTCCGCGATCCGCCTTGCCGCATGCCCGCCCGGAGCTGCACAAGTGGAAAGCGGGGCAAGTGCTGCTGATCGATTTCGGGCTGCGCCTGAAGGAGGGCTATTGCAGCGATTTGACTCGGGTGCTGCTGCCTTCGGGGGGGCTGCCTGGCAAGGTCAGCCAAATCGTCCGCGAAGCGCGGCAAAAAGCCCTGCAGGCCATCCGCCCGGGCGTGCAGGCCTTGCAGGTGGATGCCGCGGCCCGGGATTGGATTGACAAGCAGGGCTATGGCGAGTACTTCGGTCACGGTTTGGGCCACGGGCTGGGCCTGGAGGTCCACGAACCTCCCAGCATCCGTCCCCGAAGCGAACTGGTCCTCCAGGAGGGGATGGCCTTTACAGTCGAGCCGGGTATTTACTTGCCCGACCGGTTCGGGATCCGCATCGAAGACGCTGTGGTGGTTTGTAAGGACGGCTTCGAGTTTCTTTCCGATCCCGAAGCCTAGCAGAATGGGATTTCGCGCAAAGACGCAAAGACGCAAAGGAAGAAAAGTTTTAGAGATCGATAGTCGAAACCGTCACCTCGGTTTGGAGCATAACGTTGAGGGGTGTATTTGCGGCTTGGCGGGAGAATTCGCTTCCTTTACTGCAGGCGGGAGACGAAGTGGCCGCTGGTGCGGTGGCCGTCCTCATGGACAGCTTTAACTTGCCAGACCAGAGTCGTTCCGGAGGGCAGGTGCGAGAGGCGGTCTGACGGGATGGTATATTCGGGGGCTGTCAGTCCTTGTGCCGAGTCCACCGGCTCCAGCTCCAGCGTCATGACCTCGACGTGATAGCGGGTTCCTGAGCCTGCTTCCGGCCAAGTCCAGCGCAATTGGCAGCGGCCGCGAGGCAAGGGCACCTCTTCGCTGACTGTAAACTGCAAGGCGGACTGCACGAAAGCCCGCATCGGGGGCGGGGCTGACCAATCGAAGGGATCCAAGACGGCGAGCCCGATTGCCATTACAATCGTCGCAGCCACAGCCAAGGCAGCAGCCCGTTGCGGCAGGCCCCAGGAGAGCCAATTCGGTCGACTGCCTCCCTGGACCTTTCCCATCTCGATTCGGATTTCTCGAGCCAGCCGCCAGCTTTCCGCACAAGGCGGGCATTGAGCCAGGTGGCTTATCAGGTCTTGCGTCGCCTCTGGGGTGAGGTTTCCTCCCGTGGCCTCCCAGATCCGTCTCGCTGAATAACGATTCTCCTGGCCTTGGTCATTGGAGCAAGGATTCCCGGATGCCAGGCAGTGGAAAGCTACTTGAAGACGCTTGATTTCTTGTGTGTTTATCATCATGGCTTGAGCCCTTTGGATTTCAAGCAATCCCGCAAATTTTCGAGACCCCGGTAGACGAGATTCTCAGTACGCTTATTGTCCCAACCCAGCAACTG
>JANQFM010000543.1 GCA_028277865.1 Acidobacteriota bacterium | reverse complement strand
GCCGTGCTGATGGCTTCATGCACAGGCTCTTTCAAGCGCTGAGGCTTTGCGCGCCACCACAGGAAGATGTGAGTATCCAGCAACAGGCGCCTGGCCATTACTTTTCGCGCCCTTCAAAGGCAGCCAGGATTTCATCAGGCAAGGGGTCATCAAAATCCTCAGCGATGAAGACCTTGCCCTCCCAGCCTCCAGGCTGACGGCGCACAGGGCTCTTTTTCACCGGGCCGAGGCGCGCCATCGGCTTTCCAGCTTTGGCAATGATGATCTCCTCACCTTTGGCAGCCCGCTCCACCAAGCGGGAAAGGGAGGTTTTGGCTGCGTAAAGGTTGTAAATGCTCTCGCCCATTTCCACCTCGTTAGTCAACCTTGGTCAAGTCTAGCTCAGCCAGGTTCAAGGTGTCAAAGCAGGGGATGGAGAATAACCGCAGAGAGCGCAGAGAGGGAAAGCAGAGAGTCGCAGAGGAGTCTTCTCAGCGTACTTCTGCGTCTTCCCTCTGCGCCCTCTGCGGTTTCTCCCGGTTCCCTTTTTGCAGGGCCGGTGCAGACAGGGCAAAATATCCGCATGCGGTTTTTCAACACGGCGGGACCGGTGGACTGCAAACGGCACTACTGCCTTCCGCCGCTGCAGCGCCTCGATTTGAAACGGGTGCTCCGGCTGATCGAACAGCAAAAGTACTTCGTTTTGCACGCCCCCCGTCAGACCGGCAAGACCTCGGCGCTGCTCGCCTTGATGGCTCATTTGAATCAGTCAGGCGACTTTCGCTGCCTCTATGTCAATGTGGAAGTTGGGCAGGCGGCCAGGGAAAATGTGGAAGCCGCCAAGCGGGCCATTCTGTCGCAACTGTCGACTTGGGCCGAGTTCGCCCTCACCGATACCTTCATCGAAAACCACTGGCAGGACATCCTCTTGTCCAGCGGATCTCTTGCGGCGCTGGGGGCAGTTCTGACTCGGTGGTGCGAGCATGATGCACGGCCCGTTGTTCTGCTGATCGACGAAATCGACGCCTTGATCGGCGACAGCTTGATCTCCGTTCTCCGCCAGCTCAGGGCTGGTTACGCCCGACGCCCCCAGCACTTTCCGCAAAGCATCATCCTGTGCGGGGTTCGCGACGTGCGGGACTACCGCATCCACTCCTCTTCCGAAAAAGAGATCATCACTGGCGGCAGCGCCTTTAACATCCGGGCCGAATCACTGCGCTTGGGGGACTTCTCCCGCGATGAAGTGGAAAAGCTGCTCAAACAACATACCAAGGAATCCGGGCAGGACATCACAGATGAGGCGATAGCCCGCGTCTGGACGCTGACCGAGGGGCAGCCCTGGCTGGTCAATGCTCTCGCCTACGAAACCTGCTTCCGCATCCCGCAAGGCGAAGATCGCAGCCGAAAGATTACGGACGAGCTGATCGAGCAGGCCAAGGAAAACCTGATCCTGCGCCGCGAGACCCACCTGGACCAGTTGGCCGACAAGCTTCGCGAAGACCGGGTGCGCCGCATCGTGGAACCGCTTCTGTCGGGCAAAGGACAGCTGGAGGATATCCCGCTGGACGATCTGGAGTACGTGCGGGATCTGGGCATGATCAAGATCAACGGCCAAGCCCGCATCGCCAATCCCATTTACCGCGAAGTCATCCCCCGCCAGCTGACCTCCGCCACCGAGGCCATGATCAGCCAAGACCCGCAGGCCTACATCCAGCCGGACGGGCGCCTGGACCTGACCAAGCTGCTGGCGGCCTTCGCCGATTTCTTCCGCGAGAATTCCGAGCACTGGATCGAGCGCTTTCAGTACAAGGAAGCCGGCCCTCAGCTACTGATGCAGGCCTTCCTGCAGCGCATCGTCAACAGCGGGGGCCGCATCGAACGCGAGTATGGACTGGGGCGTTTGCGAACAGACCTGCTTGTCCTGTGGCCGCAACCCTCCGGAGTCCAGAAAGCGGTCATCGAACTGAAGCTGCTGCGCCGCAGCCTGGAGCAGACCATCGCCGAAGGCCTGCAGCAAACCTGGGGCTACATGGACCGCTGCGGCGCCGACGAAGGCCACTTGGTCATCTTCGACCGCAGAGAGAAGAGATCCTGGGAGGAACGTCTCTTCCAGCGCCAAGAATCCTTTCAAGGCAAGCCCATCGCTGTCTGGGGGATGTGAGCTGGGGGATGAACCGCAGAGGGCGCAGAGAATGGGCGCGGAGAGCCGCAAAGAAATCTTCTCAGCGTTCCTCTGCGTCTTCTCTCTGCGACCTCTCCCTTTTCATCCCGCCATCTGAAACGCCCTTGCGCGAAACAGGAAGTCGACCAGATTCCCCTCGTGCGGCTGCAGCCAGTTGAGCTGGATGGTGGGAATGGGGCCCAGGTTGAGGCGGTCGATACGGGTGCAGTCCAGCAGCTGGCTGCGGAAGGCTTCGTCCTCGGTGACTGCGGTGGCCACCAAGGTGTCGCCGATGCTGGAGAGCATCTTCTCTTGGGGGCACTCCACCACGCAGACCAGGGGAAACATGTACTCGGTGTTGGCCAACCTACGCTCAGGCGAGTCGCAGTAGATCACGGTGGGACGCAGGTAGGCGCAGCGCTCCTGGACGATGAGGCGGTCTCCGTCGCGATGCTTGGACGTAACTTCGTAGACTCCCTCTTCCTTGAGGCTCTCTTCGAGCTGGGCGTTTATGGCCTCAGCCTGGCCGGGGACTGTGAAGGCGGCCAAAGCGGACTGGGGATCCTCGGGGGGACGGGGCGCCACCGGCCCCAGGCGTTCGGCCAGGGCTTCGGCGATGGCGCGGCCGTGGCGGGAGACCCAGATGCCTGAGCAGCTGATGCAGCTGCGTCCGCTGTTGATGAGCACGCTGTCGGCCATCAGATCGACGTAATCCCGCCAGTCGTCCACCTTGTCGTCGCCGAAGAGGATCTTTGAAAAGCCGGGGCCGTGAACTTGAACGCCGGGGTTGCCCTTGTACTGCTCCACAGTGGCCGTGCCACCGAAGATGAGGCAGCGTGGGCTGTTCTGCAGGACGGCCGCCCCGATGTCGGCGCCGCCCGGATAAAGCGCGATGGATTCTCGAGGGATTCCGGCCTGATAAAAGGCCTCGGTCATGCGGTAGGGGGTCCAGGGCTCCTGAGGCCCGGGCTTGAAAACCAGTCCGATTTGAAGGGGAATGACCGGCAGCCAAAGCCCGTGCACGCCCGGCGAATTGGAAGGCAAAACCATTCCCAGCACCGGGGTGGTGGCCTGGAAGCTGCGCATCACCCCGTCTTCCTCGCCGTAGCCGCGGCTGAGGATGTCCAGGTCCAGCCCGCGCGTCAGCGAGGCAAGGATGGAGTCCAGGTTGGTGAGCACGTGATGCAGCTTTTCCATATTCATGCGGCACATGTGTTCGGGAAGCCCGGTGGTGGCCGACTGGTACTTGACGAATTCGTCCGGGGTCTGGGAGCCCTCCCCGGCGGCCAACTCGGCTTGCATGAAAAGGTCGGCGGCGCTTTTGACCCGCTGCATCAGCTCCTGGATGGGAATCTCCCGCAGCGCCTGACGGGCTTGATGGGCCTTGCGCATGTCGCGCTGCACCAGTCCTCCGTTGGCCTGGCTCACCTCGGCCAGGGGTTCCCCCGTGGCGAAGTGGACCACCTGATCGATATCCAGGCTCTTATAGGGTTTCCCCCAGCGCAAAATCGGAAAGTGAAGCATGGTTTCCAGTTGTCAGTTGTCGGTTGTCAGTTGTCGGTTGTCAGTCCAGAAAAAACCCGGAACCTGGAACCCGGAACCTCTCCCTTCCCCAACCTAAAGCCTCAGTAGACTCCCACTGTTGTCGCAGAGGCGAGGCGGTGGAAGGGGCGGACGCCGCTGACGCCGTCCCAGGGATAGGCTTCGCAAGGCGGCTCGCGTTCGCCTTCGTCGCGTTCCAAAAAGCGTGGCACGAAGGTCTCCTTGGTCAGGGTGGTGAGCATGACGCGACCGGTTTCGCCGTAGCCGACCTGCTTGGAGGCGTCGTCCGGATCGACCACCTGCAAGGCGGCCCTGGGCTGGGGAGCGTGGTAGGTGATCTTGTAGTTGTCCGCCGGGTCGAAGGGCTTTGAGGCGGCCAGCCCCATCAGGGTGTTGCCGTAGGTGGGCGTCATGTAGACGCCGTCCAGCAGTTCTTCGTGGGCGAACCGGTTCCACTGGGGAGTAAATTCGGTGCCTCCCGAAAAGATGCCTGTGATCCCCTCCTGGCGGATGTTCGACCCCTCGTCTTCCAGGCGGTTTGCCAGCGCTTCCAGCAGCTTGGGAGTGGTGAACATGCAGCGGATGTCGTGTCCGGCGCGCAGGATGGACACCGCTTGATCCAGGACGTGTTGCTGGTAGGCCATCAGGTGATCGTGCCAGCCCTTCTTGATCAGCTTGATGACCCAGCGGGGATCCAGGTCGACGCAAAAGCAGATGCCGCCCCGGTGCTGAGCCAGGTGCTCGACAGCCAAGCGCAGCCGGCGGGGTCCCGAGGGACCCAGCATGAGCCAGTTGGCGCCCATGGGGAAGTGCTCTTCGGGCAGGGTCTCGGAAAACATCTCGTAGTCGATGCGAAAGTCGTCGATACTGACACGCGTCTTGGGCGTGCCGGTGGTTCCGCCCGTTTCGAAAACAAAGATGGGACGGTCCTGATAGGCCTTTGGCACCCACCGGCGCACGGGTCCGCCGCGCAGCCAGTCGTCCTCGAAATGACCGAACTTGACCAAGTCGTCGAAACCCTGAACCTCGCGGCGCGGATCCCAGCCGGCATTATTCGCCCACTCCAGCCAAAAGGAGCTTCCGGTCTCGGGGTTGAAGTGCCATTCAATGATCTGGCGCACCTGCTCGTCCAGTTGCTGCCGTGCAGCCTGGGCGGCGGCTGCCAGTTGGGGGTCTTGGGCTGAAATGGATGTCGTCATGGTCAAATTGTGCCTGTCATTCCTTGCACAAAGAGAAATTTTATCCCGTGCCCGGAGAGGGGGTCAAGGATGGCGAAATCAGAGGACATGAACAGTCTTTCCAAGATGCCGAAAGGCATGTCAGAAACCAAGGTATCAAATGACCCAATGTAATCTCCAACTCGGCACCAAAGGCGAATCTTGTTTGTAGAATCTTTATTAAAAGAATTATCAGCCCTGTTTTCCTTAAATGGTATATGTTTGGTATCCTCTCAGGGAATAGCTATTAAAGCTAAGGAATTTGCATCGATTGGCAAGGAGGGTAGCGTGAGCAAGAGAGCAAACGGCAAAGACCCAGGCGCCTGTCCGACACTCCCAGATCATGATGATGGAACCGGGCAGTGCGAGTACATCCCTGAACCGGCAGAAACCAAGAACATCTACGGAGGAGTTGAGGGCGGCGGGATCAGCCTGCCGCAGGACTTCGCCCCGACCCCCAGCATTACGAACAATGTCAACTCCAACAACAACAACTATTTTCCTGGCACCGAGATTCTGCCCGTCGGCGAGATGCGGATCACCTTTTGCGGAACCGCGCCGTTTCCGCCCCGAATCAAGCAAAAGGGCACCTGCATCCTGGTCGAGCTGGGGCAGGGAGAGCAAGAAATCGAAGGTCAAGTCGTCCCGAAACGGCCCAAGCGGTTCTTCTTTGATTTGGGTCCCGGCAGTGCCGGTACGATCACGGCTATGGGCATTCCGTTTCAAGAAGTGGACAACGTCTTCTTCTCGCACCTGCACGCCGATCATCTGATCGATTTGGGCTACTACTACTGCTTCGGCGCCTGGTCTGGCCGCTGGATGCCCTTGAATGTAACCGGTCCGGACGGCAGGGATGGCGTTCCCATCTCCCAGAATGGCGACAAGTCCTACCCGACCTACCCCTACGAACCCGAAGAGGAGGCAGCTTCCGAATGGGATTGGGGTGAAGAAGGAACCGTATCCATGGTGCAAGGAATGGAAAAGATGTACCACTGGCACGTGGAGGCCTTCAAGACCTTTCCGGCCGGCGACGGCTACGTGGTCCGGGTGCATCAATTCCACCATTTGGAGGAAAACAAGGTCTGCTACGAGGAAACCGACCCACTCAGCGGCCAAACAGTCAAAATCTATCACTGGCCCCGCGTTCACGGCAAAGACGGATCGTCGGCCTACCGCCTGGAATGGACCTTTCCGGATGAGAATGACGGGGGCAACCTTAAAACGCTTCGCTTCGTCTGGACCGGCGATGGCCGTCCCGATGAGCTGACCGTCAAGTACTCGAGCGCAACGGGCCAAGGCGGCGTATTGGATGAGCCGGTCGACGTCTTGGTGAGCGAGTGCCAGACCGACCTGCCTGAGCTGATGGGCGTCAAGTATGGGCTTCCCCCGGATCTTTACGCTTTAACGATCGACACTCACCACACGGTTCACTATGCCGTGGGCGATCTGATGAACCGATGCCAACCGCGCCTGGGCATGATCTGTCACGCTGAGTACGACTCGGACACGGTCAACGAGCTGATAGCGGGCATCCGCTACCACTGGCAGGGCATGTTCGCCCTGGGCATCCCTGATGGGATCGTTGTAAACGTCACCAAAGACGCCATTTGGCGGCGCGAAGCTGCTCTGCCTGAGTATGGCGGCATGTCCATGCCCAATCCTGATCTGTGGAAGGAATACAAGGTCTACTATAAGAACTCCGATGCCGACTGGAAGCACGAAACGGATCCTCCCCCTGACTCGATCCCGGCGCCCAACCCGGAGAACAATCGCGTTCACGAGCCTCCGGATGACGGCAATTTGAGCCAGGAGATCCTGGCGAACGAAGTCATTGCCTGCAAGTACTACCCCGAAGAGGTCAACCGCCCCCTCATCCTGGACTGGCCCGAAGACACGGTCATCGAGTTCGAATGAGAGGGCTGAGTATCCGGGCAAATGGGGTCGTGCCTTGAATTTTGATTCTGCTGATACCCATTTTCCGCCTCTCTCTGACCGTTTGCGCCGCAGGCGCTGCCAGAGGGTGGCCGGTGGTTGAGCGAAGCGACACCACCGGATCAGAGGCCGTTTAACGGCGCACGATCCGGGCCTGCTCCGGAATCCATCCATGAACACGTTCGATCATCAGGGCGGATCAGACCGAGCCGTTCCTGTCACCATTCTGACCGGTTTCCTGGGCGCCGGGAATACGACCCTACTCAACCGGATCCTCAACGGCGAGCACGGCTTGCGGGTGGCGGTCATGGTCAATGACTTCGGAGCTGTCAACATCGACAGTTCGCTGGTT
>JANQFM010000498.1 GCA_028277865.1 Acidobacteriota bacterium | reverse complement strand
TCCGGGATTACCGGCCGCTTGTGGCAGAATCGCGGGACGGGGCTGCGAATCAGGACAGCAACGGTCAATACCATGAAACTATTCTCTTTTCTCACGCGTACATCGCCCGGCCGCATTTTCTGGGCCACTGCCACTGGAATGATCAGCGGCATCAGCAGTGCCGGCCTGATCGCCATCATCAACCGGACCCTGAGCGGAGAGCAGCAAGCGGTGACTGTGCTGGTCGGGGTCTTCCTGGCCTTGTGCCTGGTGGTGCTGTTCAGCAACCTCATCTCGCGGCTGCTGCTGATTCGGTTGGGGCAGGGGACCGTCTTCGAAATGCGCATGCGCCTCAGCCGCAGAATCCTTTCCAGTCCCTTGCGTCAACTGGAAAAGGTCGGCCCGCACCGACTGATGGTGGCGCTCACCGACGACGTCCAAGTCATTACGGCGGTCCTGTTGGTGCTGCACCAGATCTTCATCAATGCAGCCATCGTGGTAGGCTGCCTTGCCTACCTGGCCTGGCTCTCTTGGACGGTCTTCCTGGCCGTTTTGGGCTTTCTCATCCTGGGAACCTTCACCTATCAATTCCTGATTCAGGGAACCGTCAAGACCCTGAGCAAGGCCCGCGAAGAGCAGGACTCCCTGTTCAAGCAATTCCGGGCCATGATCGAAGGCAGCAAGGAACTCAAGCTGCACCGGCAGCGACGGCTGGCTTTCACTGACGAACTGCTGGAGGACGCCTCTTCCAAGGTGCAGCAACTCAACGTCACCGGGATGAGCCGCTTCGCCTTTGCCGACGCCTGGGGGCAGATCCTTTTCTTCGTCCTGATCGGTTTGCTTCTCTACGTGGCGCCCTCCTTCTGGGAGATTCAGTTCGAAATCCTGACAGGCTACACGCTGGCCATCCTGTTCATGAAAGGGCCCTTGGAGGCGGTCATCACCTCGATTCCCACCATCAGCCGCGGCAACATCGCCTTGCGAAAAGTCGAAAAGCTGGGCCTGTCGTTGGAAGAAACGCCTGCTGAGCAGCTCGATAGTGCGGCTGCCCCCGTCGACTCCTGGCAAGAGCTGCAACTGGCCGGGGTGACTCACGAGTACAAAGGGGACAACAAGGACGAAAGCTTCACCCTGGGGCCGATCGACCTGACCCTGCGGCAGGGGGAGCTGCTCTTCCTGGTAGGCGGAAACGGCAGCGGCAAGACCACCCTGGCCAAGCTCATTTCCGGCCTCTACACCCCACAGGCCGGGGAGATCCGAATCGACGGGAAGGCGCTTTCTGAAGAAAGGATCGAACAGTACCGCCAGCAGTTTTCAGCTGTCTTTTCCGACTTCTTTCTCTTTGACGAATTGCTGGGCCAAAGCGGCTCCGATATCGACCAACGAGCCGATGAGTACCTGAGCAAGCTCCACTTGGATAAGAAAGTCAGCGTGCAAAACGGCCAGCTCTCGACCACCGAGCTTTCCGACGGCCAGCGCAAGCGGCTGGCCCTGTTGACCGCCTACCTGGAGGACCGCCCTTTTTACATCTTCGACGAGTGGGCGGCCGACCAGGATCCGGTCTTCAAAGAGATTTTCTACCGCCGGCTGCTGCCCGAACTCAAGGCGCGCGGCAAGACCACTGTGGCAATCAGCCACGACGACCGCTACTACGACGTGGCCGACCGAGTCATCAAGCTGGACTACGGCCAGTTGGTCGGCGATGCATAGTATCTGGGCTTTGCGCTCGTCAGTCTCTATTCATTGCATCGATCGGCAAATATTTGAAGTAATTTGAAGTAATACATTTATTTCCTGATTTGTGGATCCTTCGTATTCTACCCTACAGGCCCTACAGGATTTCGGGGCATTCAAGCTCATCTTCTTACAGTGTGAAAATATAAGCGCTTATTTGCAACCACTTACAGGGACGTAAATCGACCTTGGAACAACGATTTGTCGGAAGAGAATGCTTGTTTAAGGTTCCACTTTCCTGACAGACGGTGGGCGAATGCGCCACGCCAGCGGCCTGGCAATCCTTGCCAGCCACTCCCTGGGTCTGGGTGCGCAACACGAAACGATGGCCCTTTTGTTCGGCTTCGATCTCCTGCAAGGAGTCAAGATCCTGGATCACGTCGGCCCAGCAAGACGTAGCGGCGATTCTTTAATGCCATGTTCTCGACCTTACAAGATTAGATATTTCTATGCGTTTGGGTGTACGACATGAATGTGGGTGGCCGGGGTTCAGCTTGCTGCCCGAAGATCCCAGAAGTCTTCCCACCGGCCGCT
>JANQFM010000451.1 GCA_028277865.1 Acidobacteriota bacterium | reverse complement strand
AGAGGATTCTTGGGGCGCTCTCCGGTGGCTGCGCCGCCCGAGGCGGCTGACCACCGGCTAATATCCAACGCCCTTCCAGGGCCAATCGAATCTCCAGACCAGAAACTCTTTGGAGGTATGAGGTGGCTCGCTACCTATAGATAGATAGCTGGTTGATTGGATGAGGCTCCGCGCCTCGGCGTGATTCTTCCCGTCCAGGCGACGACCCGAGGTCTGCGCTATCCTGAGGGGCGATGAACAGGGAGTTGGAGAATATTTCGGTGGTGCTGGTGGAAACCCTTCAGGCCGGTAATATCGGCTCGGCGGCCCGGGCCATGAAGAACATGGGGCTGGGGCGCCTCAAGCTGGTCCGCCCTGCCCAGCCGATCAACGACGAGTGCCGCATGATGGCGGCAGGCGCCCTGGATATTGTCGAAGCGGCCCGGACTTACACCAGCCTGGACGAGGCTCTTTGCGGTGAGCACCTGGTGGTGGGGACAACCTCCCACCGCGACCGAAAGCAGCGTCAGCCTCTGAGAAGCCCTCGCCAAATCGCACCCCTGATCCGCCGCCAGGCTCAAGCTCACCGGGTGGCGCTGCTTTTTGGGCCGGAGCGGGGAGGGCTGGACGACCGGACGCTGTCACGCTGCCGATACCTTGTACGCATTCCCACGAGTTTCGAGCATTCTGTGCTCAACGTGGCTCAAAGCGTCATGGTGCTGGCTTACGAGATCTTTTCGGCCCCGATCGAAGGCTCGGCATCCCCACAAAGGCTGGCCACCGACCAGCAACGCGAACAGATGTTCCGGCACATGGAAAAGGCCCTCACCCGCATCGGATTCTTCGCAGCCGACAACCAGGAGCACCTCATGAAATCGATCCGCAACCTGTTCGTCCCCGAGCTGACCCGCCGGGACGTCCGCATTGTGCGGGGGATGATGAGCCAATTGGAGTGGTACGCTCAGGAAGGGCACCGGATATTGAAGACCAAGACTGGAAGGCTGTGAGGCTGTAAGACTGGAAGGCCAAACCAGAAAAATTCCGAAGGCCTCACAGCCTTACAGGCTTTCAGGATCAAGCAGGCAATCATGACGAAACACTCTTTTATTCCCTACCAGCCTGGTCGGCTGGACGAAAACGAGCAGCTTCGCCGGGCCAAGGAGTTTTATGAAGAGATGGACGCGCGGCGAAGCGTCCGTCGTTTTTCCAGTCGGCCCGTGCACCGCCGACTGGTCGAGTATGCGATCCGCACTGCTTCCAGCGCCCCTTCAGGAGCTCACCGGCAGCCTTGGAGGTTCGTGGCTGTGGATGACGCCGCAATCAAGCGCCGCATCCGCATCGAAGCCGAGCGGGAAGAGAAGATCTCCTATGAAAAGCGAATGCCCGACGAATGGCTGGAGGCGCTCCGGCCAATGGGCACCAGCTGGCAAAAGCCCTACCTGGAAACAGTCCCCTGGATCGTGGTGGTCTTTGCCCAAAGCTACGGGCTGAGCGAAGGCGGCAGCAAGCAAAAGAACTACTATGTGCAGGAAAGCGTCGGCATCGCCTGCGGCTTCTTCATCGCCGCCCTGCACCATATGGGCCTGAGCACTCTGACCCACACTCCCAGCCCGATGGGCTTTTTGCGCTCGATTCTGGGGCGTCCCAAGAATGAAAAGCCTTATATCCTCTTCCCGGTCGGCTATGCTGCGTCGGATGCGACCGTCCCCAAATTGAATCGAAAGCCTTTGCAGGAGGTCACCAGCTGGAATCCTGATCCGGATTCGGGAACAGATTCGTAAGCGGCGGTGTCCGGGAATGGGGAACAAGGAACACGGAACATGGGACAGGGACTCAGAAAAGAAAGGGAAACCGGAGGACGCGAAAGGGCGGATAGGCTGGGGGATTTCAGTCAGCACCCCGCCAAGCTGGCTGTCCAGGATAAGAAGCCCCTCTTTCGTTCTCCGTTTCCCGAAAGCCGGCACTTTTTCCGGCTCTCTTCCTTGCTCCGCGGTCTGTGTTCCCTGTTCCGTCCAACTCCAACAGGCACAGGGCTTGCCTATAATGACCGTCCGATGATGCCTGACCGGCGTTTTTCAAGAAGCCTCAGAGCTGGCGTTTTGATTTTGCTGACACTGGGTGGTGCGGGAATGTTCGCCTGGCTGCCCTGGGAAGCCTCCGCAGAGCAAGGCGTCATCATCGACAACCGCAAGGGGCCTCGCCAGATCAGGTCGCGCCTGCACAAAGAGATGCGGCTCTTGAGCGTCAGGGATTTAAGCCGCAGCCTGGAACTGCGCCAGCGCGAAAGCGGAGCACAAGTTCGTTTGGAAGGCCCCAGGGGATCCCTGACCCTGTCCGACGGACGGTCCATCGTTTCCAGTCAAGGGCCGGACATCCTGCTCTCCGCGCCGGTGTGGAAGCGCCGCAAGGGCGACTGGTTCGTACCGGAAGATTTTTTGGTGCGGGCGCTGCCCCAGATCCTGGACGCCACTCTGAGACGTTCCTCCCCTGGGCACTACCGGCTCGAACGGTTGCGGGAGAACCGGGTCGTGGTACGGCTCAACAACTATCCGCCCGACCGGGTGCGCATCGTCTTTCAGCCCCAGCACGATGCGCCCATCCGCATTTCGGAGCTGCCGTCGGCCATCCTGGTCGAATTCGACGAGTACCGGGTCGTCCCCCAATCCCCGGAAAGGCTGCCGGACCCTCGGATCGTGGCTTCTCTGGACTTCAATTCGCATCATGTCTTTGGCGCTTTTCAAGTTCTGAAAGGGCAACGCTTCGACCGCTTTGAGCAGTTTCAACTGCAGACTCCTTTTCGCCAGGTGATCGACGTCTATGGGGCGGAGCCCGCCGTCAGTGAAGATCTGGCGAAGCTTCCGGCGATCGTCAGCATACCGGTCACGCCTGCCCCTTCCGAATCTGCTCCGATTGAGGCTGTGCCCGACCCCGCCAACAGCAAAGCCACTTTTGATGACCCCCGTCCGAGAAGGCCCGTCATCGCCTTGGATCCGGGCCACGGCGGGCTGGACGGCGGCCAGCCCCTGCCCAGCGGATCTCAGGGCGATCTGCTCGAAAAGGCCTTCGCCTTGCAGATCGCCAACCGCATTCGAAGCCGATTGAAATCCACCTCATTCGAGGCTGTCCTGACACGGACTCGGGATGTCGATTTGAATTTGCAGCAGCGCAGCGCCATTGCCAATTATTATCGGCCCCGGGCCTTTGTCAGCCTTCACCTGGGCCGTTCCATCGCAGGCAACGTCTCCGGCCCGGTGGTTTTTATTCACGCTCGCCGCCCTCAGCAGGACACCCGCCAACCGTCCTCCGGCTCCAGCCAGGGGCTGCAGCTACTGCCCTGGGACGAGGGGCAGCAGCCTCAACTGTCCAAGAGCCGCCGACTGGCCAATGTTCTGCAACGAAGGCTGAATGCGCTTTTCGGAAGCCGCAACCGAGTCGTTGAGGCGCCCATGACTGTTCTGGCGCCTGTAGCAGCTCCGGCGGTGCTGGTCGAATTGGGTTTTGTCAGCAACCCTTCCGATGCCGAACAGCTCCGTTCGCCCGCCTTCCAAGAGAAGATGGCGGCTGCTGTGGTGGCAGCTTTGGAGGAATTCTTGTCGTGAACAGGGCTTCGTCCGAATATCGCCGCATCTTGATCGCTTTGATCCTGGTTGCAGCCGCTTCGGTGGGCGCCTTTGTCCTCCTTTACATGCAAGGCCGGCAAACGAGGGATGCCCAGCTGGAAAGGGCGGCCGAGTCGGATCCCGAACTGATGGAGGTCCAGGCCGAGGGATCCAAGACCGATCTGCAGCTGTATTTCCACGTTGCAGCCCCCCCGCTCTTGAATGAGCTGTTGCTCAATCCCGAAATGCGCTCCCTGTATGCTTCAGACGATCCTCTTGTCATGGCCCGCCAGATCATTGGCGAGGTCTTGCGGGGACCCACTGATCAGCTCAACGTCTTTGGCCCTTCCTCGCGGCTGCGGCAGCTTTACCTGCTTGAAGACGGTACGGCCGTGGTCGACCTGTCGGCGGAGACGGCCCAGCAACTCGCAGGCAGCGCCTTGACCGAATATTGGGCCCTGATGTCGTTGAGCCGCTCAGTGACGGCCAACATCGAAGCCGTCCAGCGCGTCAAGTTCCTCGTCGAGGGCCAGGACCGCCCCACCTTCGCCGGTCATGTTTCCATCCGGGAACCCTTCATGTAAAATGGCCGCCATGCCTGGAAGAAAAGACGGTCGCGCCCCGGACGAAATGCGCCCCATCGAGATCATCCCCCACTTCACCATGCACGCCGAAGGCTCCGTCCTTATTTCGACAGGGAAAACCCGCGTCCTGTGTACCGCCAGTGTCGAGGACCGGATCCCCCCTTTTTTAAGGGGACAGGGTCAGGGATGGGTCACCGGCGAGTACGGCATGCTGCCCCGCTCCACCAATACCAGAATCCAAAGAGAAGCCTCCAAAGGTCGCCTGGGAGGGAGGACGCAGGAGATTCAGCGCCTGATCGGCCGTTCGCTGCGTTCGGTGGTTGATTTGCGCCGCCTTGGCGAACGTACCATCTGGGTCGACTGCGACGTGATCCAGGCAGACGGAGGTACCCGGACCGCTTCCATCTCGGGCGCATTTGTGGCCGTGGCCCTGGCGCTGGGGAGAATGAAGGAGAAAGGCCTCATCAAGGAGCCTCCGCTGTACGACTACCTGGGCGCCGTCAGCGTCGGCATGGTGGGCATCGAGCCTCGCCTCGACCTGGACTACTCCGAAGATTCAAGCGCCGATGTGGACATGAATGTGGTTATGACCAGCCGAGGATTTTTTGTGGAGGTCCAGGGAACAGCCGAAAAACACCCCTTTTCGCGCAAGCAGATGGACGACATGATGGATCTGGCCAGCAGCGGCATCGAAACCATGATCGACAAGCAAAAAGAGGTTCTCAAGGCTGAGATCGAGGACATGGACGGCCTGCTGCAAACCCTGAAGAGTTTCACCCTTGCGCCTGTTAATCGCGACTAGCAATCCCGGCAAGGCCTCCGAATACCGTGCGGCGCTCGAGCCCTGCGGATTCGAGCTGAGCAGCCTGGCTGATTTCCCGCCCCTTGCAGAGCCGCAGGAAACGGAATCCACTTTCCGAGGCAACGCCCGGCTCAAGGCGGACTACTATTTCGAGCAGCTGGCAGTCCCTTGCCTGGCCGACGATTCCGGCCTGGAAGTCGATGCCCTGGGGGGACGTCCCGGTGTCCGCTCAGCCCGGGTGGCGGACAGCGACCGGCAGCGCATCGCCGTGCTGCTGAGCTGGATCCATGAAGCCGAAGCGCAACGAGGTACCCTGCCCCGCACGGCCCGCTTCGTCTGTGCCATCTGCCTGCGCCTGCCCGAAGGCAGAATCGAAGTCGAGGGAACAGTCCAAGGCCAGATCATCGATACACCGCGCGGCAGCCGGGGCTTCGGCTACGACCCGATCTTTTACTATCCGCCCCGCCGGAAGACCTTCGCCGAACTGAGCCCATCCGAAAAAAACCGCCTCTCCCACCGAGCCCAGGCCCTGCGCCGGCTCCTGGCCAAGATCCAGACCTCACGCCAAGCCGCGAATCCGCGAAGGCCAGAAAAGAAAAGAAAAGGGAGTCAATCTGAAGCTTCGCGTTCTTCTTTGCGACTTTGCAACTTGGCGTGAAATATCTCTCCGCTCCTAAAGTCACCCCGTATTTTGTCACATTTCTGCTAAAATTACCCCTAAAAATGTCATGGAGAGCCAATGTCATGGAGAGCCAATGAAACGTCATGCGATGGCCGATTTGCAGGAGTGGCGAGAGCGAGGCAGTCAAGCACTCGATCCTCTCCACTTTGCATGATGATTTCGGCAAGTACGCACCTTCAGTCAACACCTTTCGAATGCGCAAGGTCTTCGAACAACTGCCGCGCCTGGTGGGAAGAAAACTGATCTATGCGCACATCGACCGCAACGAGAGAGCCAAGGACTTGGCCGCAGCGTTGCGTCACCTCACCCTGGCCCGAGTCGCCTACCGGGTGCGCCACACTGCCGCCAACGGGATCCCTTTGGGCGCCGAGGCGGACGAGCGCCGCTTCAAGGTTCTCTGCCTGGACGTCGGGCTGATGGCATCCGCCTTGGGCTTGTCGATCCTGGGCCTGGAAGCCGCCAGCGACATCCTGATGATCAACCAGGGCACCCTTTGCGAGCAATTCGTCGGCCAGCACCTTCTTTATTCGGAGGCTTTTTGGCGCGAGCCCCAGCTATTTTATTGGACCCGCGAAAAGCGTACCTCATCGGCTGAAATCGACTATCTGATTTCACAGGGGAATCAGATCACCCCAATCGAGGTCAAGGCGGGCAAGACCGGCACCTTGAAATCGCTCCACCTCTTTGTCCGTGAGAAAGAACGGACATTCGCCGTACGCCTCTCGGGTGCCGCGCCTTCGCTTCTTGAGGCGGAGACCGCTCTTTCGGTGGGCACCAATGTCCCCTTCACACTGGCCTCCTTTCCGCTTTACCTGGTGGGTCGCCTTCGCCGCCTGTGCGCTGACCTCGGAGCGGATCACGGCATCACTCGCTGACAGGCTCGCAGTTCCGCCCAAGAAATACAGGAGCTGTCGGGCTAGCTGCTGGAGAATTCCGGGTTAGCCTCTGACTGCCCAACTGATTAAGGATTGGACGTTTCATTCAAGGGCACGTAGTCGCGGGTGACCAGATCCCAATAATCCGTATAGGGCCGGCTGCGGGCGTTCAGCAAGAGGCTGTGGATACGCTGCACCAGCGACACGGAGAGGTGGCCTGCGACCGAGTCCGGATGCGATTCGCGATAGCCGGTCAGTTGGTTGAAGTAGCTGCGGATGACGATGCTGCGTTCATCGCTGGGCAAGGCGGAGAGATTATCGATGAAGCGGCTCATGGTGCCGTTGCGGAAGAGGTAAAATTCAACGTTGGAAAGGTAAAAAATCGAAACTTTCAGCTCGCGCCGCTTCAATTCGGCAGCTACGCCTTGGACCGCCTTGCTTCCGGACAAATTGCCCACCACCGGAATGAGGCGATTGTCCTGCTGGAGCCTTTTAAGGAAGAGAAAGCTTTCCTGGCTGTTGAGGTAGTGGCCCAAACGGCCTGCAAGATCGGTCTCGATCAGCAGAGACCCCCAGGAAGGAAAGAAGTTCAATTCGGGGCGCCCCGGAATCTCATAAGCGATTTCGAGCCCTTGATAGTGGAAGGAACGGGCGATCCGCTCGACGGTGACCCGGTCCCTGTCATTGACAAGGCGCGGAAACTTGCTGCGGATGGACTGCCACAGCTTCTCGATGGTTTCTTTGAAAAACGGCTCATTGGGAGCCAGGCCTTCGAACAGTTTGAGCAGCTTGAGGGAATTGGCGTCTGCGGAGAGCCGGATTCCTTGCGGAGGCGGGCGGCCGAAAAGTCGTGCCAGATACTCCATGCGGTCCTTCGAAGCAGCAAAAAGCTCCTTGAGCCACAGGTGGTGCAAGAGGTTGTCTCTGCGGATGTCCACGATGAAGACAATGGCTGGACGGGCATGGGCGATATAGCTGAAATTCTGCTCGGGCCCCACCCCGATGTAAGCGCCGCCCGGTCGAATCACCTGCTCGATGTGCGATACCACATGCAGGTAAGAAGTCTCATTGGAAACCAGGTTGTCGGTCGGAAAAAAGCCGTTGTTTTCACTCAGATCGAGAGAAAGGCTCTGAAACTCCTCATTGCTGATTGCCTTCTGTGAAGGAATCTCCGCGCAGAAGACCAGGTTTGGCAGCAAAAAGGCGAGCAGCACGACGGTGCGAACGCGCTGGTTGAAGTGCATGTTCCTCATTATAGTGGATCTTCGCATTTAGGGCATTGGCCTTTGACTAGTGGGGTGTCTTAGAAGTTCCTCACCACATTCGGCGGCCCTAATCGCCGCTGGCTGTGTTGCGCCTCCTCGAAAGATTCCCGATATTGCTGCGTCGGCGCGCCTTGCCAGCGACAATTATGGCTCGCCGACTGTGATAACGAACTTCTGAGACACCCCACTTGTGGATTCGTCACCCCCCTGCCCCCTTCATCCTTCGCCTCCCCGCGCCAGCAAGAAGCTTTGGTAAACCGCCTCGGTCTGGGAGATTTTCTTTGCCAGAGTGAAGTTCTCCTCCACCCGGATTCGAGCGGCCTGGCCCATTCGGTGGCGCAGCTGACGGCTTTGAAGCAGTTGCCATAATGCTTCGGCCAGTTCGGGGGGATCGGAAGGCGGGACCAAAATGCCTGTCTGGCCGTCCGACACCAACTCGCGATTGCCCCCCACCTTGGTGGCGACCGATGGAAGGCGGTTGGCCATGGCGGCCAGCAAGGCGGAGCTGAATCCCTCTGAGTGGGAAGGCAGGCAAAAGATGTCCAAGTGCTTCATCAAGGCCTCGCTATCCTCGCGAAAGCCGGCGAAGTGCACAAATTCCGACAGGCGAAGGGCATGGCACTCTTGCTCCAACTCTCCCCTGAGCGCACCGTCGCCAATTAGTACGTATCTGGCCTCGGGGAAACGGGAGACCAACAGGGAAGCCGCCTCCAAAAGATCAGAGTGGCCTTTTTCTTCACTCAAGTGAGCCACCATCCCGATCAGAACCTCGTCCAGCCCCCTTTCGAAGGGGGGCTTTTCCAAATGATCGAACCAGTCCGGGTCGACGCCCTCGTAGACGACCCGGATCCGGTCGGGGTCCACTCCGCCGTCGACCAGCACAGACTGGATGCTGCGGCAGATGGCGATGACACCGTGCTGGGCCCGGTTGTACTTCAGTCGGCTCAAGGAAGACCGCAAAGGGAAGATCACACGACGGGAAGTGATGCAAATCGGGCCGCTTCGCAGACGGGACGCGGCGCCGGCGGTCATCAGGGTCCGAGGGGTGTTGCTGTGCAGCACGTCAAAGCGGGCTTGGCTCAGGATTTGCCTCAGTCGGCGCAGGGCCGGCAGGCTCCACTCCGAGCGTTGCCTGAAAGGATGAACCGCCAAGCCCAGAGCACGGCAGCGCCGGGCCAGCGGCGCATCGTCAGGGGCCGCCAAGTGAACTTGGTGGCCTCGTCCATGCAGGCCTTTCATCAGGCTGAAGAGCTGTTCCTGGCCGCCCCGCCAGACGGTTTCGGTGTCCAGGTAGAGCAGTCGCAGAGGCTTCATGCGGAGCGGTCTCCAGAAGGATTCTCTTTTGGAGCCCTCTCCAGCTCCCAGAGCTTCAGGTGTTTGAACAAGGTTGAAACTGCTGCCAAGGCCGAAACGGTCAAGCCGGGAACACCGTCGAGGAATCCCCTCTTCAGGAAATAGTTCTTGAAAAAGGAAAGCGGTGCCGACAGGACCAGGCGCCCCACACCAGCCCGCTTGCCGGCATCAATGGCGTCCGCAGCAGCTAAGGTGGAGAAGCGGTCCAGTTGCCGCAGGTATTCTGAGAAGTCGGAGTAGGTGTAGTGCCAAATGGGGTTCTCCAGGCGGGCTGTGGAGCCCTCGACGTTGAATGATTCGTGGACCCGACCGCCCTGCCACTTCCCCTGCGAGGGGCGGAACAGGCGCAACTGCCAGTCGGGATGCCAGGTTGTATGGCGGATCCAGCGCCCCATGAACCAGGTGAGGCGGGGAATGAAATAGCCGTCCGGGTCTGGGTCGGAAGATGCTTTCCAGGCCGTCAGCTCACGGCGCAGCGCCGGGCTGAGCTCTTCGTCGCAGTCCAGGCTGAGCACCCATTCGTGTGTGGACTGGTCGGTGGCGAATTGCTTTTGCCGACGGTAGCCCGGCCAGGGGCGCTCGATGACCCGGTCGGTGAATTGCCTGCAAATCCGGCGAGTCTGGTCCGTGGAGCGGGAGTCGACCACAATGATCTCATCGGCAATTCCCCGCAGGCTCGACAGTGCTCGAGCGACCTTTTCCTGCTCGTTGAAACTGATCAAGACTGCCGAAATCTTCTTCATGCGATTGGCTGCCAGGGTCCGGAGATTTCGCGCCTTCGAGCGAAGCGGCTTAGTGAGCTTGCGAACAAAGCCGCCAAGTACGCGAAAAGCAGAGAAGGATCCTAACCCCGACCGTCATCGGACGTCCCTTGCAGGCCCGGATGAAAGGCGACGGCTTCGTCGCGATTATAGTAAACGCGAATCGGGGCCCGCTGGTAGAAGCTGGAGAGCAGGCGCGCTACCTGCGAGTCGTCCCGTTGACTGGCGCGGGCTTCCTGCTTGCGAAGCACTCGCACCTCTCCCATTCTCTTGCAAGCGCCCCAAAAGGCCCGGTAAAAGGCCAGGTCTCCCGTCCAGATGCGGCTGAGCAGCAGCAGGGCCAGCATGGCGAAATGAGCGAGCAGCCAAGTGGGGCGGTGGATGTTGATCCAGTGAAAGAGCAGCCGGTTGCGCGTGGCGGCTTCGACGACGGCCTGGCGCTTGTAGTGAGCGCCGATGGTGGCGCTGGTGCGGTGAAAGGCGTTGGCACGCGGCTCGTAACGGATCGTCCAGCCGCGCTTCAAAGCCCGGTAGGAAAGGTCGATGTCCTCCCAATGGAAAGGAGAGAGCAGTTCGTTGAAGCCCTTCAGTTCCTCTAACCTCCGGCGATCGTAGGCTGCAAATCCTCCCACTGCGTAAAAAGAGAGCAACCGGCCCTTCTCAATCCAGCCTTCCGCTTTCGGGGTGACATCGTAATTGAAGTAGGCACTCCAGAATCCTTTTCGAAAGCGGCCCACCTTGCCCCCGGTCGCGAACACCGGCTCGTCCCATTCGAAGACTCGCGCTGTGACCGCAAAAACACCCGGGCTTTGGAAGTGGGGAACCAAGTGAATGAAATACTCTTTGGTGACCCGAACGTCGTTGTTGAGCAAGGCCACAACCGGATGGCGGCAAACCTGGAATCCAGTGTTGCAGGCCCGGGCAAATCCTCCGTTTTTGGATCTTTCCACAACTTCAATGGACGGAAACTCCTTGCCAAGCGCCTGCGGCGTACCGTCTTGGCTGCCATCGTCCACCACGATGATCTCGTGAGGCTGTCGGATCCGTTCCGAAAAGCACTGGGCCGCCTCAATCACCGAAGGCAGACTCTCCCGCAGCAAATGAAGGCCGTTGAAGGTTGGGATGACGATGCTGAGCAAATTAGTTGCCGGTTGTCAGTTGTCAGTTGTCAGTCCGGGAGGGAGTCGGGTGTCAGAAACCAGGAAGAAAGGAGTGGGAGCGGGCAAGGAGCCTGATTTCGAAGATCCATCTCTTCCTGATTCCTGATTCATGCTGTCGCCTGCAGGGCCGTAATGGCGGCGGCGTTGATCACGTCCTGGCTGGTGCAGCCCCGGCTCAGGTCGTTCATGGGATGGGCCAGGCCTTGCAGGATGGGGCCGATGGCCTGTGCGCCGGCCAGGCGTTGCGTGAGCTTGTAGGCGATGTTCCCCGCATCCAGATTGGGGAAGATCAGCGTGTTCGAGTCTCCCTGAAGGGGGCTGTCCGGCGCCTTGGAGCGGGCCACTGCCGCCACCAGTGCGGCGTCCCCTTGCAGTTCGCCGTCGCAAATCAGGTCGGGTGCGCGTTCGTGCAGCGTACGGGCCGCTTCGGCCACTTTGTCCACCGCAGCATGACGGGCGCTCCCTTTGGTCGAAAAGGAAAGAAGGGCCACTCTGGGCTCCTCTTCCAGGCAAAGCCGAGTACTTTCAGCTGCTGACAAGGCGATGTCGGCCAATTGGTTGGCCGTCGGCCTGGGAACCACACCGCAGTCGGAGAAGATCAGCGCCTGTCGACCTGCTTCGGTCGGCCTGCGCAGTGCCATCAGGAAAAAGCTGGAAAGGACCGAGATCCCGCTTTTCAATCCGATGCACTGCAGCGCAGCCCGCACCGTCTCTGCCGTAGTGAAGACGGCTCCTCCCACACAGCCGTCCGCTTTGCCGGCCGCCACCAACAGCGCAGCCGCAAAAAGGGGGTGTTCAACCTGCTTGCGGGCTTCTTCTGGCGTCACTCCCTTGGCGCGCCGTTTCTCGAAGTAAAGGTCGGCCAGTTCCCGCCTGATGCGGGACTCCGCTGGGTTGATGACCTCGATTCGACCTTTAAGGCCCCGCTGCCCGGCCCGACGCTGGAGTTCGGAGGATTTGCCCATCAGTATCGGAAGGGCGATCCCCTCTTCCTGCAGCCGGACGGCGGCCTCGATGATGCGCGTATCGTCTCCTTCGGGAAAGACGATGCGGCGCTGCAAACGCCCCGCACGGCTGCGTATCCGCTCCAACAAAGGCATGAGGCCGCTCATGTTGACTGCAATTGGTGGGCGTGTCAAGATGACGCCGTGAAGCTGAAGACCGAGTGCCAAGAGGATGTCTACTTCATCGTTCCCGAGGGCGAACTGCTTGCCGGTCAAGGAGATAGCGAACTCAAGGAAGAGCTGGACCGGCTGCGCCTGGAAGGGAGGAAGAAGGTGGTGGTCGACTTCAGCCGGGTGCCTTATATCGACAGCTCCATCCTGGGCCAGCTGGTCCACGGCTACTCGGTCCTGAAAAAGGAAGGCGGGGGGCTCAAACTGCTCAGCCCTTCCAAACGCATCATCGACGTGCTCAACCTCACTCGCCTCATCACCGTTTTCGAAATCTTCGAAAGCCGCGATGACGCCATCGCCAGCTGGTCCGTTTGAAAGAGGATTCGCCCCGGCAACCTTTCCTCTCCTGAAAAAGCCCTTTGCGACTTTGCGCGAAATTCAGCTTATAAAAAAGCCCTTGACTCGCAAGCCGCTTGGTGTTAATTTATGCGCACCCATTTTCGGGGGAGAACTGCCCGGGCTTTGGGCCTGAACAAGTTGAGCGGAACCGGCCATCAAATGATCCGGGTGTTAATGGGAGGGAATCAAAGTGTCGCAGACAGACCTTCAAAACCTGAGCCGACGCGAACGGCAAATCATGGACATCATTTACAGGGACGCCAAAGCGACCGCCCAGGAAGTGATGGAGCAGATGCCAGATCCGCCGGGCTATTCGACGGTCCGTACTCTTTTGGGTGTCTTGGAGCGAAAAGGTTACGTCTATCACAAGCGAAAGAGCTACCACTACGTGTATTATCCCACCATGCCCGCCGCCGAAGCGCGAAGCACGGCGCTCGAGCATCTGGTGGACACGTTTTTCCAGGGTTCGGCAACCCGAGTGGTTTCGGCCCTCATCGACCTGAAGCAAAAGAAGCTGTCTCCTGAAGAGTTTCAAGAGCTCAAGCAACTGATCGAGAAGGCAGAGGAAGAAGGCGACTGAAGATGGCGGAGTTCCTGGGTGCGGCTGCCCGGCTGATCGACCCCTGGTCCTGGCTGGCCGTACTGCTGAATGCCTCGCTCAAAGGCGGACTGATCCTGGTCCTGGCAGCGGTTGCCTTGCATTTGCACCGCCGCTCGCCGGCATCGGTCAGGCACTGGATCGGAGCGATGGCGATCTGTTCATTGCTGCTCCTTCCGGCGGTATCCGCCTTGCTGCCTTCCTGGGAAGTCCCCTTAATCTCGCGGCCCGCCCTCTTCGATGGAAAGGAATCATTCAACGAGCCGATCTCAACTCAGTCGCAAGCGTCGGGGAGCCATGCCCTGACGAGTTCGATCACACCACCCGGCAGCCTTCCAAGGCCTTCCATAAAACATTCCCATTTGCCGGCCGATCGGATTCCGAGCCAACCGGCCCTTCCGAGCGCCGGAGCTGACAACAACACTGTTTCAGGCCGGCATTCCCAGCCTCAGAACGCCTGGGCAGGGTGGACTTGGCTGGCCGACAACTGGCCCATGGCGGCTCTGATGGCCTGGCTGGCGGGAGCCTCGCTGCTGTTGGCCCGATTGATGGTGGCTTTGCTCTATGTGGCCTGGCTGGTTCAGCGCCATTGCCTGGCGCCCCATCCGCGTTGGCAGAGGATGGCGGGCCAGATGGCTTGCCGAATGGGGATCCGCCGAAGGGTCCGCCTGCTCTTCAGCCCTCGGCTCCAAGTGGCCCTGAGCGTGGGGCTTTGGAAGCCTGTGGTGGTTCTGCCCGCCTCGGCGCAGACCTGGTCGTCAGCCCGCATGCAGTCGATCCTGCTCCACGAACTGGCTCACGTGCGGCGCTGGGACAACGTGGTCAATCTGGCTTCGCAAGTGGTTTGCGCCCTCTACTGGTTCAATCCTCTGGTCTGGTGGCTGAGCAGCCGTGTCATGGTCGACCGGGAGCAGGCCTGTGACGACGCCGTGCTGCAGATGGGCACGCGCGCCTCCGAGT
>JANQFM010000381.1 GCA_028277865.1 Acidobacteriota bacterium | reverse complement strand
CTTTAGAAAGGAGTCGTCAGAGCAAGAACCCCAAATGAAAGGAATGGGCATGAGAAAGCAGGCACAGGACGGGAACAAGAGCTTCAGGTGGCTGATGATTTCGCAGTTTCAAGGGGCCTTCAGCGACAATGCCTTCAAGACCCTGGTGGCCTTTCTCATCATCGGCTCCGAAGCCTCCCAAGGACGCGGGCTGGTGCTGCTGGTGGGTGCGCTCTTTGCCGTACCATTCATCGTTTTTTCGATGACCGGCGGGTATTTGGCCGACCGCTTCAGCAAGCGCACGGTCACCCTGGCCACCAAAGTTCTGGAAATCGCCGTCATGGCCATGGGATTGGTCGGGTTGAGCTTGGACGTCCTGCCCCTCAAAGTGGCGGCGGTCTTCTTAATGAGCGTCCAGAGCGCTCTCTTCAGCCCCAGCAAATTCGGAATTCTGCCCGAGCTGCTGCCGGAAAAGCGCCTCTCCTGGGCCAATGGACTGATCCAGCTGGCCACCTTTGCCGCCATCATTCTGGGGACGGTGGCCGGGGGATGGATGTCCGAGTCCTATTCGGCCAGCCCTTCCGTTGCAGGTGTGATCTTCGTCGTTCTCAGCTTGTTGGGATTGGCTGCCGCCATACCGATCCGGCCACTAGCAGCGGCCGATCCCACCCGGCTATTCCGATTCAACTTTGTAGGCGAATTCGTCGGGCAGATGCGCCATGTGGCCCGCGACCGGACGCTCTTGTGGGCAGTGGCGGGATGCACCTATTTCTTCTTCCTAGGCGCCTTGCTGCAATTCAACATTCTTTTTTTCGGGATCGAGGTGCTGCAGGCGGAAGAGACGGCCAACAGCCTGCTCATGGCGGCCATCGCCGTGGGTATCGGGGCTGGAAGCCTGGCGGCAGGCTACTTTTCGGGGGAAAAGATCGAGGCAGGGCTGATTCCCCTCGGCTGCGCCGGAATGGCAGCCAGCAGCGCACTGATCTCCATGCCTGGGATCGGCTACTTCCAGACGGCAGGGCTGTTGACCGTGCTGGGGCTCTTTGCCGGCCTTTTCATCGTTCCGGTCAACGCCCTCATTCAGCAACGGCCCCGCGCCGGCCAGACAGGCTCGGTAATTGCCGCCGCCAACCTGCTTTCCATGGTCGGCGTTTTGGCGGCTTCGGGAGTCTATTTCCTGCTCGACACGGCAGCCGGGCTCAGCACGCCCCAAATCTTCGCAGCTTCGGCCCTGGCCACAGCGGCTGCAGCGATCCTGGCACTGGCCTTGCAGCCTCGCTTGCTGGTGCGGATGACGGTTTGGCTGCTCACCCACACCTTTTACCGGGTGCGCGTCCACGGCGACCGCAACCTGCCGGCCCAGGGCGGAGCACTGCTGGTGAGCAACCACCTTTCCTTCGTGGATGCCCTCATGCTGATGGCCAGCACCGACCGTCCCATCCGCTTCCTGGTCTACAAGGATTACTACGAGCATCCGCTCATTTACCCCTTTGTCCGACTGGTCAACGCCATCCCGATCTCGGCGGGCCAGAACCCGCGTGAGATGATCCGATCGCTGCGCAATGCCCGTCAGGCGGTTGAGCAGGGCGAGTTGGTATGCATTTTCGCCGAGGGGCAGATCAGCCGAATCGGGCAGTTGCTGCCTTTCCGCAAAGGCCTGGAACGGATCATGAAAGGCACCGCTCAACCCATCATCCCGGTCCACCTGGACGGCTTGTGGGGCAGCGTCTTCAGCTACGAGCGGGGACGGTTCTTCTGGAAGATCCCTTATCGGCTGGTCGTACCCGTCACCGTCCGCTACGGCGCCCCTCTGCCCGCTTCAACCCAAGCCCACCAAGTACGTCAAGCCGTGGAGCTGCTGCAGGCTGAATCGTGGCGTGAGCGCCGGCAAAGGCAGTCGCCGCTGCATCGCAGCTTCGTTGCCGGCGCCCGCAGGCATCCCTGGCGCTTTGCCATGGCCGATGGGCGGGTGAAGCGGCTGCGTTTTGGCGGCGCCCTGCTGCGGACGGTCCTGATGGCCCGCCGACTGCGTTCCCACTGGGACGGGGAAGACAAGGTGGGAATCCTTCTGCCCCCCTCGGTTGCTGCCGTGCTGGCCAATCATTCGGCCTTGCTGATGGGCAAGGCGCCGGTCAACTTGAACTACACGGTTTCCCGGCAGGTTCTGGAGTCCTGCCTGCAGCAGTGCAACATCCGCAGCCTGCTCACTTCCCGGGAATTTCTGAGCAAGGTCTCCCTGCGGATTCCCCGCGGAATCCGCCTGCTGGCGCTGGAAGACCTGGCCTCGTCTGTGAGCTGGAAGGAAAAGGCCTACGCTGCAGTGCTGGCCGCCTTGGCGCCGGTTTCCCTGCTGGAACGGCTGCTGGGCCGCCAGCGCCCCGCCCTGATGGACGACCTTGCCACCGTGATCTTCTCCAGCGGCAGCACCGGCAACCCCAAGGGCATCATGCTCAGCCATGGCAACATCGCCTCCAACATCGAGCAGGTCAGCCAAGTCTTCTTTCTCAACGGACGCGACCGGGTGGCGGGCATCCTGCCCTTTTTCCATTCCTTCGGCTTCACCATGACCTTAGCCATGCCGGCCGTGCGCGGGCTGGGCGCCGTCTATCATCCCAATCCGCTCGATGCCCGCTCTGTGGGCGCCCTGATCGCCAACTACCGGGCCACCTTCCTGTTGGCCACACCCACCTTCCTGCAGTCCTACCTGAGGCGCTGCCGCCCAAGCCGGCTGGGCAGCCTGCGCCACGTCTTGGCCGGAGCGGAAAAGCTTTCTGAGAGCCTGGCCGGGAAATTCGAGGACACCTTCGGCATCCGCCCGCTGGAGGGCTACGGCACCACTGAGTGTTCGCCGGTGGTGGCTGTGAACACGCCGGGCTACCGGGCGCCGGGGACGCGCCAGTCCGGAGGGCGCCGAGGGTCCATCGGGCGTCCGCTGCCAGGCATGAGCGTTCGCATCATTGATCCGCAAAGCCGTCAGGAAATTCCTCCAGGCGAAAGCGGCCTGTTGCTGGTCAAAGGGCCCAATGTGATGCAGGGCTATCTGGGACGTCCCCAAAAGACCGCCCAGGTCCTGATCGACGGCTGGTACTCCACGGGAGATATGGCCTGCATGGATGAGGACGGGTATCTGGAGATCTCAGGCCGTTTAAGCCGTTTCAGCAAAATCGGGGGAGAGATGGTGCCTCATCTCAAGGTCGAAGAGGCCTTGCAGGACTTGACTGGCGAACAAGAGCCCAGCCTGGTGGTGGCCTCTGTGCCGGACGAGCGCAAGGGCGAGCGGCTGGTCGTGCTGCACACCCTGCCCGAAGACCGTCTGCGCGACTGCTTGAAACGCCTTTCGAGCTGTGGGCTGCCCCGCCTCTGGTCGCCTCGCCCCGGCAACTTTCACCGTATCGACGCCTTGCCCTACCTGGGAACGGGAAAGCTGGACCTCGCGCGGATCCAGGCGATGGCCCTCCAGTTAACCGGCTGAACAGACGAACTAGGATTTCTCACGGGTTCTCTACTGCTCCTCCCGACGACAAACCGTGAGAAATCCGGGTAAGGTTAGAGGTAGTGAGCCACCTCATACCTCCAATGAGTTTCTGATCTGGAGATTCGATTGGCCCTGGAAGGGCGTTGGATATTAGCCGGTGGTCAGCCGCCTCGGGCGGCGC
>JANQFM010000379.1 GCA_028277865.1 Acidobacteriota bacterium | reverse complement strand
TCAAAGGGAAGATCGCCCAGGTGCGCAACCTTTCGGAAGGGCAAGCAGCCATCTCTCCGGCCCGCTTCCCCGATTGGGACAACCTGAAGGAATTCCGCGACTTCGCCGACCAAGTCCGGCGGCGAACGGGAGGCATCCCCATCGGCTACAAGCTTTCCGCCCAGCACGTCGAGGAGGACATTGATGCTGCGCTGCAGGTGGGAGTCGACTACATCATCCTGGACGGGCGAGGCGGCGGTACGGGAGCGGCGCCACTGATCTTCCGCAACAACATCTCGGTCCCCACCATCCCGGCCCTGGCCCGCGCCCGCCGACACCTCGACCGGAGAGGGCGTCGGGAGGTAACCCTGATCGCCACCGGCGGCCTGCGCACCCCTGCCGATTTCGCCAAGGCCATGGCCCTGGGTGCCGATGGGGTGGCTGTTTCCAACTCCGCCATCCAAGCCATCGGCTGCCTGGGTATGCGCGCCTGCCACACCAACAACTGCCCGGTGGGTATTGCTACCCAAAAGGAGCACCTGCGCGCCCGACTCATCGTCGACCAAGCCTCCCAGCGCCTGGCCCGCTTCTTCAATGCCTCGGTCGAGCTGATGAAAGTCCTGGCCCGCGCCTGTGGACACGATCACCTTAACCAGTTCTGTTTGGACGACCTGACCACCTTCAAGCGCGACATGGCCTACCTGAGCGGTGTCAGCTACGGGGGAGTCACGCCGCTGTGAGGCAGAAGCCAGGAAGAGGGATCAAAACCTCTGTGCCCTCCGTGACTCTGTGGCATTCTCTCTGAGGGGTTCACGCAGAGGACCAGAGAGGCAAAAAGAGAGGAAAAGGGATGGACGCGAAGAAAGTGGTCTGGGAAAAAGTACTCGAAGCGGACGAGTTGCCCGAGGGGCGAGTGCAGCCGGTGACTTGCCATCTGCGCACGGTTTGCATGACCCATTTCGAGGGTCGGTATGCGGCCCTGGACAACAAGTGCCCCCATCAAGGCGGGCCATTGGGCGAAGGCAGCATCGAAAACGGATTGCTTCGCTGTCCCTGGCACGGATGGGACTTCCATCCCATCACCGGACGCCCTCCGGGAGGCTACGACGACGGCGTGGACACTTTTCCGGTGCAGGTCCGTGAAGACGGCATTTACGTCGGCTTCGAAGAGGTGCAGGAGCATGTACGCACCGTCTCGGACGTGATGGCCGAAACGTTGGTCAATTGGGGAGTGACTTCGATCTTCGGAATGGTGGGCCACTCCAACCTGGGCTTGGCAGATGCCCTGCGCATCCAGGAAAAAGAAGGCAAACTGAGCTACTACGGTATCCGCCACGAAGGCGCAGCCGCCTTCGCCGCCTCGGCATACGGCAAGCTGACCGGACGCCCGGCGGCCTGCTTTTCCATCGCCGGGCCCGGCGCCACCAACCTACTCACCGGGCTCTGGGACGCCAATGTGGACCGCTCGCCCGTCATCGCCCTGACCGGGCAGGTCGACACCCAAGTGCTGGGTCCGGGCGCCTTCCAGGAGGTAGACTTGCAGGCCGCCTTCGGCAAGGTCGCCCAGTGGAGCCAGCCCGTGCTGCACAGCAGCAAGCATGCGGAACTGGTCAACCTGGCCGTGCGCAGCTCCGTCCTGAACCGGGGCGTGTCGCACCTCATCTTTCCCGACGAGGTGCAGACGCTTGCCGCCGACAACGCCCAGCCGGGCAGCCCGCAGGGACGCATGCCGATGCGCGACATCGCTCCCGCCCAGCAATCGCTGGATCAAGCCGTCCAACTGCTCAAAGACTCCAAGCGCCCTGCCATCATCGTGGGCCACGGGGCGCGCTTTTGCATGACCGGGGTACTCAAATTGGCTGAACTGCTACACTGCCCTGTGTTGACGACCTTCAAAGGCAAAGGCCTCGTTTCGGACCGTCATCCATTGGGCTGCGGAGTGCTGGGGCGAAGCGGAACCCCTATCGCCAGCTGGTTCATGAACGAGTCGGACTGTCTGCTGGTGCTGGGCGCCAGCTTCAGCAACCACACCGGTATCACGCCCAAAAAGCCCACCATCCAAGTCGATTTCGACGCCCTGCAGCTAGCCCGCTTCCACGCCATCGACGTCCCCGTCTGGGGCGAGATCGGCGTCACTTGCAGCTTGCTCCGCCAACGGCTGGAGGGGATGGATCATACTCAGGATCAGCGGGCCGAGATCGCTCAGCGCTGGAAGATCTGGCGGGAAGAAAAGCAAAATCGCCTTGAGGACGACCATGGAAAAGGCGTCAACTCGGCCTCCATATTCGCTGCCCTGACCCGCCGGGTTCCCGAAGACGCCATCATCGCTGTGGATGTGGGCAACAACACCTACTCCTTCGGGCGCTACTTCGAGTGCAGTCGGCAAGCCATCCTGATGTCCGGCTACCTGGGCTCGATCGGCTTCGGACTGCCGGCGGCCATGGGCGCTTGGGCGGCCACCCAGGAGAGCGATCCGCTCCTCAAGGGCCGCAAGGTTGTCTCCGTTTCAGGAGACGGGGGCTTCGGGCAATACATGGGCGAGCTGACCACCCTGGTCAAGTACGGCATGAACATCACCCATATACTGCTCAACAACAACGAGTTGGGCAAGATCTCCAAAGAGCAGCGATCCGGCAACTGGGATGTGTGGCAAACCTCACTGCACAACCCTTCCTTCGCTCAATTCGCCCAAGACTGCGGCGCCTTGGGTATTCGAGTAGAAAGCAGGGATGAATTGGACGAGGCTCTCAACCAGGCGCTCAAGCACAACGGTCCCAGCCTGATCGAAATCCTCTCCGACCCAAACCTGGTCTGAAGTCCAAGGTCCAAGGTCCAAGGTCCAAGGTCTGCAGAAAACACTTTCTTGACTGCGAACTGCGAACTGCGAACTGCGAACTGACAACTGACAGCATTCCCATGGAAGTCAGCCTCCTCGCCGTCATCGCCTTCTCCATCATGGCCTTCGGGATGATCTCGGGCCGCATCGAGAAGACCCCCTTGACGCCTCCCATGATCTTTGCAGTCATGGGATTGCTGCTCAGCCCTGCTGCATTGGGCTGGTTTCACTTGGAGCTCGAAAGCGAGTTCTTTCAGCTGCTGGCCGAGCTGACCCTGGTCTTGGTGCTCTTCACCGACGCCTCCCGCATCGACCTGGGATTGCTGCGCCGTGAGCACGACCTGCCCGTCCGACTGCTGATGCTGGGGATGCCCTTGACCATCCTGTTGGGCGGCCTGGCAGCCTGGTTCATTTTCGATCAGTTCTCTTTTTGGCAGATGGCCCTGTTGGCCGCCATCCTGACGCCCACCGATGCTGCCCTGGGTCAGGCAGTGGTCAGCAACAAGATTGTGCCCGTGCGTATCCGCCAGGCTCTCAACGCCGAAAGCGGCCTCAACGATGGGATCGCCCTGCCTGTGGTGGTGATGATGGCTTCCTGCCTGGGTGCTTCCGGTCACTCTGAAAGCACCGGCTACTGGATCGCCTTCACCCTCAAACAGGTCATGCTGGGGCCGATGACGGGAGTCTTGGTCGGTTACTTGGGAGGACGCCTGGTGATGTGGGGACAGCGCAGCGGCTGGATGAACCATTCCTTCCAGGACCTCTCCGCCATCGGACTCTCTTTGGCCGCCTACGCCCTGGCCGAACTGGCAGGCGGCAACGGCTTCATCGCCGCCTTCAGCGCCGGGCTCACCCTGGGCAACACGGCTCGTCAGGTCTGCACCTGCCTTTACGAGTTCGCCGAAGCCGAAGGCCAGCTGCTCACCCTGCTGGTTTTCCTCATATTCGGTGCCCTGATGGTCCCCGCCGCAGTGGAGCAGGCCGACGCCTCAACCGTCCTTTATGCCCTGGCGAGCCTGACGGTAGTGCGCCTGGTACCTGTCTGGCTCAGCTTGACGGGAACCGGCCTGCGCTGGGATACGCGCCTTTTCCTGGGCTGGTTCGGCCCGCGCGGAATCGCCTCCATCCTTTTTAGCCTTTTGGTGCTCGATCAGGCAGGCCTGATCGCCCAGCCCCTGTCGCCCATCGTGACCATGACCGTCCTCTTCAGCATCTTGGCCCATGGCCTGACCGCCTACCCGGCTGCCCTCTGGTATGCCCGCCGCACCGAGCAAGCCACAGAGGCCACCGAACATACCCCTGTATCAGAGATGCCGGTTCGCATCCGCCACGGTGCCCATTGAGAAGATCGGAATTCGTGCCAAGACGCAAGAGGAGGGAGACTGCACTTTACCGGTAAGCTGAATCGTGATCGGGATGAAGTGAGATCAGGCGAAGCCAGTCCTGCTCCCTGAAGGCAACAGCGCGAAATCCCTTCCCCATCCGCAGTGAATAGAGCCTCTGGCCACGTGCCCCGGAGCGCGACAAGATCGCCTCCCAATTGAGGCCGGAATCTTGATAGACTTGCTCCCAGGTCATGCGAGAGAGTTTTCGGAGTGTGGTGAGGACTCTGCGTTGATCTTTGCTGTCGAGAGCGAAAAGTCGGCCTTGGAATTCGGGGTTGTTCAAATCCAGGCGGACCAGCGGGCTCATTCCTTCAAACGAGCCTCAAGTTCGTCCAAGTTTGTTTCAAAGGGCGGATTCTCTTCGGCCCAGTCGATAGCTCGGCCAATGGTGGCTCTGGTGTTCGGCTCATGCAGCCACCTTTCGCTCTCGGGAACGAATCGGCCCACCTTGATCACCCAAACGCCAGGTTGGGTTTCATCGACAAGGACGTCCCGCCCAGCGTATTGCTTGCCCAAGGCAATCTGGCCACTGCTTCCGACTCTCTTGACAACCGCCATCAATGCACCTTTCTGTTTGTGCTGCATGATAGCACGAAAGATCCTGGGCCAATCGCAAGGGCCGCACTCCTCGACAAGGCGAAGCTCGCTGACCCTCGTCAATTGGTCAGCCATGGCTTTACGTTTATTCCCCTCGAAACCACGATTTCGCCCTCTCGGACCTCGACCTGGAAAGTCTCGAGGGGCAAGGGCGGCGGTCCCGAAACGACTCGGCCTTGCAAATCGAAGATGCCGTCGTGGCAAGGGCAGAACAGATCCTGCTGCTGCGGGCGGTAGAGCACCGTACATTTGCCGTGAGTGCAGTCGGAGGCGAAAGCCAGGTAGGCGCCGGGGCGATGGTGCACCAAGGTGGCCAGCGTGGTGCCGAACCGGAAAGGTCGCTTGGCGTAAAGCGGCAATTCGTCTGCCCGGCAAACCACCACCTCATTCACCTGCTGGCTGGAACGACGATTGATCAGCAGGCTGGCAATCGGAATCACCACCACGCCTGCTGCCGCCACAATCCCCCAGCGCAAGATCAGGCCCAGCATGTCGCGGCGGGGAAGTTCAGGGGAGTTTCTTGATGCCATTTGATTTAGGGGGAAAGCCCGCGAACCCTTGCGCGGGCTGCCTTCGTCGCCTACTTTTCCCCCATATGCGGATAGGAGTGGTGAGTGGGCGGGACGAAGGTCTCTTTGATGGAGCGCATGGAAGCCCAGCGCAGCAGGTTCATCTTAGAGCCGGCCTTGTCGTTGGTACCTGAAGCCCGCGAACCCCCGAAGGGCTGCTGTGAGACCACCGCGCCGGTGGGCTTGTCATTGATATAGAAATTGCCCGCCGTGTGGCGTAATGCCTTGGCCATCCGGACCAGGGCGCTTCGGTCGTTGGCGAAGATGGCGCCCGTCAGGGCATAAGGGCTGGTGGTGTCGCAAAGCTGCAAAGTCTCCTCCAGGCGGGACTCCTCGTAGACGTGGATAGTCAGCACCGGCCCGAAGATCTCTTCTTTCATCAATCTGGCGCGCGGGTTGACGGCTTCGACCACGGTGGGCTGAATGAAGTATCCCGTCGACTTGTCCGCCTGCCCTCCCATCAGCAGGTTGTAGTCACTCGAAGATTGGGCCTCGAGTATGTAGTCTGAGATGTTGTTGAAGGAGGACTCGTCGATGACGGCGCACATGAAGTTGCGAAAGTCGGTCGGAGTTCCCATACGCACCTCCGAAAGCAATCCGCCCAGGCTGTCCCTGAGGCGGGGCCAGATCGATTTGGGGATGTAGGCTCTGGATGCCGCCGAGCACTTTTGCCCCTGGTACTCGAAGGCGCCCCTGACCAGGGCAGTGGCCAGCGCGGAGACCTCCGCAGAGGCATGAGCGAAGACGAAATCCTTGCCCCCCGTCTCGCCCACAATGCGGGGGTAGCCCCGGTAAGAGGCGATGTTGTCGCCGATCGTCTTCCACATTGCTTGAAAGACAGGTGTGGAGCCTGTGAAGTGGATCCCCGCCAAGTCTGGCCTGGCCAGCACCGGATCCCCTACGGAACGTCCCGCACCGGGCAAGAAATTGATCACCCCGTCGGGCAGTCCCGCTGCCCGCAGCACTTGCATCAAGTAGTAGCCTGACAGGACTGCCGTGGAAGCCGGCTTCCACAAGCAGACGTTGCCCATCATGGCAGGGGAGGTGGGCAGGTTGCCGGCGATGGAAGTGAAGTTGAAAGGCGTGACGGCAAAGACGAAGCCCTCCAGGGCACGGTACTCGGCATAGTCCCAGATTCCGGCGCTTGAATCGGGCTGATCGGAGTAGATCTGGCTCATGTAGAAGGGATTGAAGCGCCAAAAGTCGATCAGTTCGCAGGCCGAGTCGATTTCGGCCTGGAAACAGGTCTTGGACTGGTTGAGCATGGTGGCCGCATTGACCGTGTCGCGCCAGGGTCCGGCCAGCAACTCGGCAGCTTTCAAAAAGATCGAGGCCCGCGCTTCCCAAGTCATCTCCGACCACTCTTTCCAGGCTTGGGCAGCCGCGTCGGCGGCTTGGTTGACCTCGGCTTGGCCTGCCTGGTGGTAGGTGGCCAGGACATGCCCGTGATCGTGAGGGCAAATCACATGTTTGATGTTGCCGCTGCGGACTTCCCGGCCGCCGATGAAGAGGGGAATTTCAAGCTGCTCGTCCAGCATCTGCTCCAGGCGCTTCTTGAGGCTGGCTTTTTCAGGTGAACCGGGAGCATAAGAGCGGATCGGCTCATTGGCCGGCACAGGAACTCGAACGATTCCATCAAGCATGATCAGTTCTCCTTTTGCGGACATGGTAGCGGCAGGGTCAATTCAGTTGCAAGCAGAGGGGATAGGGAAGTTTCGCGCCAAGACGCAAAACCGCCAAGAGCAGATTCAAAGACCTCAGTTTTCTTTGCTTTGCGCCCTTCGCGTCTTGGCGCGAAACCTCCAATCATTCCACCGGCCGCAGCAAAGTGAGGCGGAAGTATCCACGCTCGTCGGTCCAGTAGTCAGCCACTTCAAAGCCGCCCTCATGTCCGATTTGCTCGATCTGATGAGGCGTGAACTTGTAGGAGCTCTCCGTGTAGATCTCTTCGCCTTGCTCGAAGTGGATCGTTTGTGCAAGCGCCTTGATCTTGATTACTTGTTCGATCAGACTGCGCAGACGCATTTCAATACGGCCTTTTTCGGCGTTGTAAAGGGCTCGATGGGCAAAGCGGCTCACTCGGAAATCTCCGCCCAACTCGTGGTTGATGCGCTGCAGCAGGTTGAGGTTGAAGCGGGCTGTAACGCCCTGGGAATCGTCGTAGGCAGCCTCCAGGACGGCGGGGTCCTTTTGCATGTCGGTGCCCAGCAGAAAATAATCGGCCCGCCTCAGGCCGGCACGGATGTGGCGCAAGAACTCCGCCCGTTGGGCGGGCTCGAAGTTTCCGATATTGGATCCCAAAAAAGCTACCAGCTTCTGAGGATAATCGGCTTCAGCCATCCGTTCCACGCCAATGCCGTAGTCCGCCACGTGGGCCATGACACTTAAGTCGGGGTAATCTGCCAGCAGTTCCCTTGCACTGGAGACCAGCATTGTGTGCGAAATGTCCACCGGGTGGTATTGCAGGCTTGGCTGACGATCCAAAAGCTCTTCGATCAAGATGCGCGTCTTGGTCGAACTGCCGCTGCCCAACTCCACCAGCACCATTTCGCCCTGGGAGTAGGCAGCGATCTCCGAGGCGTTTTGCCGCAGAATCGCCAGTTCAGTACGCGTTGGATAGTACTCGGGCAACTCGCAGATTTCCTCAAATATCTGAGAGCCGACCCGATCGTAAAAATGAATGCTGGGAATGTGCTTGGGCCGCCCGGATAAACCCCGCCGAACATCTTCGGCAAAGTCGGGTGCCTCGTCAGTGCTTTCCTCAACCTCCAGCCGACTGTCGATATCAGAAATCAGGGCCGTTGCGCACAAAGGTCTCTCCCCCTGGTGTAAGGCAAGTCATTACCGGCCACCAGAGTGCATCTCCAGCCGGTAAAAATGCTTTTTTGGTCGGTTGTACGGTCAATTCAATATGGTACCAGAAAGGGGGAGTTGTCAGTCGTTGGTTGTCATTTCAAACGAAAGGGAGAGAAGGGAGCCTTTGAGAGCTTGGACGATCCGCCGAAAATGTTTGGAATTCCGGCTCCGGGCTCCGCATTCCGCGATCTGGCCAGAAGCTTGAAACCCGAAGCCCCTCACCGCCCAAT
>JANQFM010000361.1 GCA_028277865.1 Acidobacteriota bacterium | reverse complement strand
GGCGGTCGGCCGGGATAGTCGCAAGATCGCCCTTTTCGCCAAGCAGGCTGGCTGCCGGGGGATCCTCTTCAAAGACCTGCCCGTTGCAGCTAATTTATGCATCAACACCACGCCGCTGGGCCAATACCCCTCCCTTGATGAATCTCCTCTCGATCCCTCCCAGATGGACTTCGAATGGGCCTACGACCTAGTCTACCGCCCCCGCAGAACGCGTTTTCTGCAATTGGCCGAAGAAAGGGGGGCGCAGGTCATCTCGGGGCTGGAGATGTTTGTCGAGCAAGCGGCCCTCCAATTCCAAATCTGGACCGGTATCGATCCCAACCGCGAATTGATTGAGGAACTGGTCAGCGGGTAAGGGGCTGCTCAAGATCGCCCATACCCGAACCGTTGGGGTTGTGCGCCTGGATGAATGCGTCAATCGCGTCCATAAACTCGAGGAACTCCCGCCGCCGGGAGAGATCCGGGCTAGTTGACGGGATGCAAAGCGTGTGACAGATTCGGGCGGAATGGAAGATAGGGGGCGCCGCAGTCGGGAGTTTGCTTATCCGGGCCTGCTGATTCTGTTGGCGGTGCTCTTCCTGGGCCCGGCACTGTTTACTTCACGCGTCCTGCTTCCCGCCGACCTGATGACCCATTACCTTCCGCTGGCGGCCCAGACCGAACCCATTGCCGCCAACAATCCGATCATCAGCGACGTGGTGGAGCAGTTTTATCCCTACAGAGCCTTCTTGCGCTCGGAAGTGGCTCAAGGACGCCTGCCGCTTTGGAATCCCTACAGCCAGATGGGGACGCCTTTTGCAGCCAATTCCGTATCGGCGGTCCTTTCGCCCCTGCAATGGCTGGTGCTGGCCCTCCCCCCCCACCTTTCCTTCCAATACGAGGCACTGCTCAAGCTGATGCTGGCCGGATTGGGGATTTTCTTTTTCTGCTGTCGGCTGGGAATGGAACGGCGCTACAGCTTTGTAGCCGGCCTGCTCTATCAGTTCGCCGGATACAACATCCTTTTTCTTTGCTTCACCAACACAGCCGTCTCATCCTTGCTGGGCTGGAGCCTTTACTTCTTGGAAAGCTATCTGCAAACCCGCAGCCGGCGCCACTTGGCGGGATTCTCGATGGTCTTGACGGCAGGCTATTTGGGAGGCCAGATGGAAAACGCCCTGCTGCTCCACCTGGCCTGCGGGCTTTACGCCCTCATCCGCGACTGGCGTCGCTTGACCCCGGTCTTCCTGGCCTCCTGCCTGGGGTTCCTGATCGCCGCCGCAGCCGTCCTTCCCTTTGCCGGCCTGATGCTCGAAAGCGCCACCTTTGCCGAGCGTTCCGAGCTCTCAGCGGAGCGCAATCCCTACTACCTGGATTGGACTGCCTGGCATGCATTGGTCCTGCCTCACCCTTCGGGAGGACTGCCGCAAAGCGGACCCGGGCCCAGCCGCTTCAGCTTCGAGAGCCTGGCCTACTGGGGAATCGTCCCTTTTTTCCTTTCGGCCCTGGCATTGGCAGCCCTGCGACGAAAAAGATGGATTGCTGCCTTGGCGGCCATCCTTTTCTGGTCGCTGGGCGTACTCCTCGGCCTGCCCGGCATCTTCGACCTCTTCACGGCTTTCCCAGTGCTCCGGCAAGGCAATCACCTGCACATCGCTTACCTGGTCTGCGGCTCAGGCGCAGTGATGGCGGCAGCCGGATTGCGCCTGCTGGCAGAGGGGAAGATTTCAAAAAGATGGCGTCGGGGCGCCTTGGCGGCGTCGCTGTGCTTGATTGCCTGGTCCTGGGATGTACCGCTGGCCCGCCTGCTCGACCCGTCCGACCAGCACCCTTTCTTCTTTTTCAGCCGACAGGTCGGCTACCCCCTTTACCCTGTCTGGATCCTGGCTGCACTGCTGGCCGTTTGGGCATTTCAGAGGACTCGCTGGCTGGTTCAAGTCACTGCCTTGACGCTGCTCTCAGACGCCTTCCTATTTGGATTCTTCCTCAATACTCGGGTCGATCCTCAAAAGACAGTGGACTTGACGCCGCCAGTTGCCGCGGTGATGCAACGCCACCCCCATCAGCGCCTGGTCAGCCTGGGTATGGGCAACTTTCCGCCCAACTACGGAATGCGCTGGGGAATTCGGGACGTGCGCGGTTACGAGACAATGCGGGTGAGCCGTTATGTCGAACTGGTCCGAGAGCTGACCGAAACCCCCGGAGATGTGCACTTTTGGATCTCTCCCCAAGACGAGCAAGGCTGGCGGCTGCTGCGGCGCTCCGGCTGCGCATTCGTCTACAGCCCCCATCAGCTGGACCGCCCGGAGCTGGATACAGTGCACTCGGAATTTCCTTTTTTGTACCGCATCCGTCAAGGCAGCAGGGCCTGGATTCCGCAATCGGTCAGCTTGGCCGCCACTGCCTCTCAAGCGCTGCAGCAGGTCAAGGAACTGCC
>JANQFM010000293.1 GCA_028277865.1 Acidobacteriota bacterium | reverse complement strand
CGTACTGTACTGTACGTCGAGCAGGCCGAGGGAGCGCAACGCAGCCAGGGCGGATGATTGCGGGCTCCGCAGCAGGCAACTCGTGAGAAATCCGGGTTAGCCTCCCTAGACGATTTCCGCGCTGTGGATGTAGTCAAGGTTGGGGAAGCTGGACTTGAGGTAGCTGTTGCCTTCGGACTGGACGCGGCCCTGGTTGGGGCCGTTGCCTTGGGGCGCCCCTTCTCCGTAGCCATTGTAAAGCGAGTCGACCACATCCATGCCGGAAGCCACTTCGCCGATGGGAGAAAATCCCTGTGAGTCGAGAAAGCTGTTGCGGTCGGCGTAGTTGATGAACATCTGCACAGTCCGGGTATTGGGCCCTGCAGTGGCGAAGCTGACCGTGCCCCGCTTGTTGGAGCGCTGCACCGGATCGTCGGGGATGCGGGCGCTGCGCCAGATGCTGTTGACCGAAGGATCCCCATGGATCCCGAACTGGACCATGAAGCCGTCGATGACCCGGAAGAAGGCGATGTCCTGGAAGTAGCCGATGCGGACCAAGTTGTAAAGACGGTCGGCGCCTCGGGGCGCCCAATCCCGATGAATGTCAAGCTCGATGTTCCCCTTGCTGGTCTCGAAGCGGACCCGAAACTCTTCAGGCGCATTTTCGTTGGCCTGGGAGGGATCCTGCAAGGCTGGATGAGGGTTGGCGGAGCTGGATTGTTCTTCAGCCATGATGTCCTTTCTATGAAGCGGCAAGCGCAGGCGGCTACTTGACCAAGGTGGCTTTTTTGACGTAGTCGAGCTTTGGGAAGTTGGCCTTCAAATAAGCGTTCCCCTGCTGCTGGAGCATCCCCTGATGAGGCCCGGGGCCCCGAGGGGCGCCTTCCCCATAGCCGTTGTAAAGGGAATCCACAACTTCCATGCCCGAAACGACTTGGCCGAACGGAGAAAAGCCCTGACGGTCGAGTGCGGCTTTCTGTTCATTGTCTCCATAGTTGATGAAGAACTGGACCGATCTGGAATTGGGCAAGCCGGTCTTTGCGAAGCTGACAAAGCTTCGTTGGTTGGACTGCTTGACAGGATCGTCCTTGATGTTGGCATTACTCCACAGCCGGTTGACGCTGGGATCGCCGTGAATGCCGAACTGAGCCATGAAACCCCGCAGAACCCGGAAGAAAGCGATTTCCTGGAAGTAGCCGATGCGGACCAAGTTATAAAAGCGATCCGCCCCTCGCGGCGACCAGTCACGGTGGACCTCGACTATGAAATCCCCCTTGGTGGTCTCAAAATGGACTCGAAACTGGTCCGGCGCCGTTTCATTGGCCAGGCTGGGATCAAGAAGGGCAGGATGCGGCCCAGCAGGTTTTGCCGGGGCCGGCTTGGGCTTGTCCGCCTTGGCCGGCGGTGCAGGCCTGGCGCCGCTGGCGGTCGGAGGCGGCGGATCTTTCTTGGCTGGCTCGGGTTCGTCCGCAGGCTCTTCCTCAGGCGTCTCCGGCGGCGCAGCCTCCGCCTTGTCAGCTTCGGGGTCTTGCTGATCCGCTTGCTGCTCTTCGGGCTTTTGAGCCTGAGATGATTGCGCAGGCTGCTGCGCGGAATTCTCCTCGCCGCCTCCGCAGGCACCCAATAAAACCAGGGCCAAGACCGCCAAGCAAAAAATCCAGTAACGACTCATCGTGTCCTTCTCCGTTGTCCGATTGTTTGTTCAAATCCTCCGCTCAGAGCGAAATAGGATAGCACAACGCAGATATGCAGTTTGCAGAGGGAATGCCAAGCCGGGCCAAGGCATTGCGTGCGCCTTTGCGCTTCGGTGTGGAACTCTCAGTCCGCCGCCCCCGGCAGAGCCGCCGACAAGGTCTTCAGCGCCCAGTCCACCTGAGCCGACAAAGGCCCGTCCAGCTCCACACCCTCCAGGTAGAGCAGCAAGTCCCAGTTGCCACGCAGCCCCCGAACCTCCCTTCGGACCCAGCCTTCCAATTCCCCTCCCTCGGCCATGCGCATGGCCTGGGCTGGAGCGGTGCCGGAGTGGTAAAGCAAGCGACCCTGGGCCACCAGCCCAACCCCCGTAGTACTGCACAGTCCGGCCAGTTGGGTGAGGATGTCATCGACCATCTCCACGGCCACCTTGTGGCGGTTGCCGATCTGGTCGACCACCGAATCGAACAGGCCCGTCTTGAGCAACTGCTGCAGCTTGCGATGTGCCGTCTGGTGGCGCGGATGCCCGGGCCATTGCTGGGGGGGAGGGGGCTTGGGCTCCGAGGCTGCGGGCAGCAAAGAGGCCGGGTCCAGCCCCAGGATTACGGCCATCTCGCACATCATGTTGACCTGCAGAGGGCTCTTGCCCCGCAGCAGCCCATTGACGTGGGCCTGAGAGCAGCCCAGCCTGGCGGCCAGTTCGTACTGGGTGATCTTCTCTCCGGCCTGCTTGCGGATGAGCAGCTCCTGGCGCAGCCGTTTGCGTACCTCAGCCTCCCAATTCCTTTTCATAGCGAAAAGTCTATCGTTTCGGACAATCGAATTCCAGAAAAAATAGTGAAGGCTTATTGATTATTCGACAGCGGTAAGATCGGCTGAAGTTTTTTGTCGCGCCAGGCGCAGCAGGGATTCAGCCCAGAGGAATGACAAGCCAGTCCTTCAGGGCTGGTGAGCTGGCGGGCGCAAGCGGTTCGTGTCTAAAGCCCGGCCCGGGGAATGGCTCAAGCCTCTGGGAAAAGCCCGTTCGAAAACGGGCTGCACCCGAAATCGCCCCCCCTTACCAGCCCTGAAGGACTGGCCTATCAACCCTCAGGGCTGAAGCCCCTCGGGAAAAGCCGCTGAAGCGGCCTCCGGCAATCCCATCAATTGGATCCATCCGGCAGCATCGGCCCTGAAGAGCCTGACAACCACGCATTCTTCCCAGAACGGTGCTCAAGTTAGCAGTCCGCAGGGTGGCATGATCCGCCCTCTGGGCTTCCTTCTGCCCGCTTCAGCGGGCCTTCCCGAAGGGCTTCAGCCCTGAGGGTTGATAGGCCAGTCCTTCAGGGCTGGTGAGCTGGCGGGGGCAAGCAGCCCAGAGCCCGTTTCAACGGGCTTCCCTCCCCGAGGCTTCAGCCGCTCCCCTCCAAATCCAGCCGCGGTTCGTGCCTGGAGCCCGGCCTCAGTGGGAGGATTGGGGACGTGCTAAAATCGGGCCACGTCATTTCAAGGGAGGGACCAGTGCTTCGAAGTCTGCTCTTTGTGTCTCTATTCGCAACCGCCCATGCATCGGCACAGCCGTCCCAAGCGACGACGCTTTCCGCAAAGGTCGATGCTGTCTTTGCCCAATGGGACTCGACACGCAGCCCGGGCTGTGCCTTGGCGGTCATGAAGGAGGGCGAGGTCGTCTACCAGCGGGCCTATGGGATGGCCAATCTCGACTACGACATCCCCCTGGCCGTCGATTCAGTCTTTCACGTGGCCTCGATTTCCAAGCAGTTTACGGCGGCAGTCGTCCAGCTGCTGGCGCAGGAAGGCAAGCTCTCGCTGGACGATCCTGTGCGCAAGCACTTGCCGCGCGTGCCCGACCTGGGCCACTCGATCACCTTGCGCCACCTGATCCATCACAGCAGCGGCATGCGGGATCAGTGGTCGCTGCTGGGATTGGCCGGTTGGCGCTACTCCCGAGACCTGATCACCGACGAGGACGTGATGTCGCTCATCAGCCGGCAAAAGCGCCTCAACTTCCCTCCCGGCGACAAGTATCTCTACTGCAACACCGGATACACTTTGCTGGCTCAGGTGGTGAAGAAAGTGTCCGGGCAAACCTTGAGGGAATTCAGCAGAGAACGGATCTTTGAACCCCTGGGCATGAAACAGACCCGTTTCCGGGACGACTTCTCCGAAATCGTCAAGAAACAGGCCACCGGCTACAGGCGGGACCGCGCCAGCGGAACCTTCCGGGTCAGCGTCACCAATTTCGACACCGTGGGCGCCACCAGCCTTCTCACCTCCGTCGAAGACCTGGCCCGCTGGGACCGGAATTTCTACCAGCCGCTGGTGGGCGGAGATCCTTTTTTGGACCGGATGCACCAGCGCGGCCGACTCAACAGCGGCCGCGACCAAAGCTACGCCGCCGGACTGATCCACGGAACCTACAAGGGGCTTGCAACTGTCTCGCACGGCGGCGCCGACGCCGGTTACCGGGCTCACTTCCTGCGATTCCCCGAGCAGCGCTTCAGCCTGGCCTGCCTGTGCAACCTGGCCCAGACCAATCCCGCTTCACTGGTCCGCCGGGTGGCCGACATTTTTCTGGAGAAGGAGCTACTAGGGGACAAGCCGGAACCGGCTGCAAAAAAGGCATCCGCCCAGGCGCCCCTGAGCGAAGAGGACCTGTTGCGCCTGTCGGGCGCCTATTGGTCGGAGGATCGGGGTGCCGCCGTCCGGATCCGAGGCCAGAAGGGCAAGCTGATGATCCAGGTGTCGCGCAATCGCTCTTTTGCCATGATTGCAGTCGATGGGGGTCGTTTCGAAGTTTCGGAATTGGATCTTTCGGCCCGATTTGAACCTTCCGACGGCAATCCCGTCCGCAGCCTGATCGTGTGGTCCGAAGACGAAGAAGAGGAGTCGCTGCAGCGCCTCGAACCGTTCGAGGCCGGTGCCGCCAAACTGAAGGAATATGAAGGCGCTTACTTCAGCCGGGAGATCGAACCCATTTATCGGATCGAGGCCGGCGACAAGAATCTCGTCCTTCATCGACTCAAGAGTGAAGCCGACGAACTGAGGCCCATCGCAAAGGATGTCTTTTTAGGCCGCATCGGACACATGCGCTTTGAGCGGGATGCTGAGGGCGCCATAAGCGGATTCCTGCTCGACGCCGGTCGGATCCGCAACTTCGAATTTCACAGACGGCAGGAATAGCCATAAAGGCAAAGGCGGGGCAGTGCGGCGCAAGCTCGAAGGCCGGATATAGGCCACGAGCCAGGCTTGCCCCGGTCGAGCCGTGTTTGGTAGCCACCAAGAATTGCTCTTCTGCCAACGCCCCCCCAGGGCGCATCATGCTTTGCGGGCCTGTACCGGTGGCCGCACCGGGACGGCTTGACCACCGGCTAATCTCCCTGACCCCTTCGGGGTCGGCCCATCGCCGCGATTCATCGTTTCTCCCTCGGCCCAACTACAGGATTTTTAGTGGGTTGTCGGCTCCGAAGGAGCCCCGGACATTAGCCGGTGGCAGAGCCGTCCCGCGGCGAAGCCACCGGTATTGCCGTAAATACAGACCGCACCCCGGAGGGGTGCTGGAGAGTCCCCACAAGCGAAAACGGAATCCGTTGACGTATCGGCAAACTAATACTGGGCCACCGGCTGGCCTTGGCGGGGCATATGGGCCACCAGCCGCTCGTCCTTGCGGATCTTGACCACTCGGTCGACGCCCAAGGGCAGGGGGACGTCGCGGACGCCCGATTCCTTTTCCTTCCATGACCAGTAATCGCGGCCCCAGCGGTACTTGATGGCGCCGTTGACAGCCAGATTGCAGATCCACAAAACCACGTCAGCCCGCGACTTGGGCACTCCGAGCCTTTTGAACATCGAGCGGATGGAATAAAAGCGCCGGTAGGCGTGGTTCTTTTCGAAGTGCAGGCGCTTGCCCTCGAACAAGGGGTGCTTGAAGACCATTGCGCCCAGGTCGTACTTCTTCCAGTCCTTGTGAACGATTCGGTTTTCCTCTTCGAACTGCTTGAAAAGGGCTGTCCCCGGCAAAGGCGTCAGCAGCGAGAACTGGGCGAATTCCATTTTCGACTCTTCGATCAGCTCCAGAGTGTCGCGAAAGACGTCCAAGTCGTCGTTGTCAAAACCGAAGATGAAGGATCCCCACACCGCGATGCCCGCCTTGTGAATGCGCTGGATGTCGCGCAGGTATTCCTTGGGTTTGTTGACGAACTTGCCGGCGTCGCGGATGCTCTTTTTGGAAAAGGTCTCAAAACCGATGAAGACCCCCTGGCAGCCGCTTTCGCGGGCCAGCTTCATCAACTCCTCGTCGCGGGCGAAGTTGATGGTGACCTGGGAGGCCCAGCGCTGCTTGAGGGGAATGAGGGCCTTGAACAGCTCCTTGGCCCGCTTGGGGATGCCGATGATGTTGTCATCCACAAAGTAGATGCAGCGCCCGTTCAGGGTCTTGATCTCTTCGACGATCTTTTCGATGGGCCTGAAGCGGTACTTGATGCCCGACATGGTGGTCACCGAGCAGAAATTGCAGTTGAAAGGACATCCGCGGGTGGTCTGGACGGAGTTGAAGATCACGTAGCCGGACGGGTCGAGCAGGTCACGGCGGGGCAGGGCGATCTTGTCCATGGCGATAGGGGTCAGGTCGTGATAGCGCGATTTGAGCTTGCCGTTGGCCACATCCTGAATCAGGTCGGCCCAAAGCCCGTCCGCCTCTCCCAGCACCACCGAGTCGGCATGCTGCCCGGCTTCGTCCGGGCACATGGAGGGGTGGATACCCCCCATCACCACCGGAATGCCCCGCGCCCGATACTGGTCGGCCAGCCGATAGGCGGCGGGCGCCTGAGCCGTCATGGCCGTGATGGCCACCAAGTCGGCATCCTTGTCGGCCGACACCGGATGCAGACAGCCGTCGTCGATGCTCACTTGGTGCTCGGGCGGTGTGATTGCTGCCAGGGTGGCCAGATTGAGCGGAGGGAACAACGCACCTGTGGCACCGAAATTCAGGTCGGGGGAGACCCGGGAGGCGTGCCGAAAAAACTTCGGAGCCTTGTACATGTTGGCGTCGTTGTCGGGATTGGCAAACAGAATCTTCATCGAGCCCTCCAGGCTTCGCTTTGTCGAGATCACCGGGAATTTCAAAAGCAGGCCACTACTTGTAACTGCTGGGGAATTGGAAGTCAAACAGTTGAGGGCATTTTCTCCTCTTTATCGGAGAAAGCTCTCCCATCGCCAAATCTTGCCGGAATAAACAGGACCGGCTTGCCGATCCCTTTGCGGACTTGTCTTTGCGTCTTGGCGCGAAGCCTGTTCTCTCAGTCGATCGCCAACCCGCTGCCGATCAGATAGCGGACACCCTTCCATTCGAAGCTCGACAGCTCCTCGAAGCCTTTTCTTGCCCAGGGACTGTCTGCGCGAACAACCAGGTGCCCGTCCGAGGCAGCGCCGTCCTCCAGCAGCGCCAGCAACTGTGCCTGCCCCACTTGGATGCCGCACTCAAACTTGAGCGCTTCGTGAGAAAAGCCGGACTGGGCGCGGACGCGGCTCCATCTGCCCTTGCGCTCCCGATAGGGATGCAGCTGAAGTTCCTTGCCTCGATTATGGGGCATCCTCTGAAAGAGCCGGCTGTGAGGCTTGCCTTCCTCGTAGGTGACGCAGGCCGTGCCGTCGAAGTCGTGCTCCAGCCGGACTATCCTGTAAACGACCAGCTTTTCAACAGCATCCCTCTGAATGCACAGCCTGTTCATCGCGTTGCGATTGGCGCCACGCAGCTCCAGCACGGGAGGCGAAGCGTTGAAATCCAGCCGCACAAGATGGCCCGCCTTCTTGCCTTCGGGAGTGAGCAACTGGACATTGCGCAAAGGAAACTGACGCATCGATTGCAGATAGGCGTTCAGGCTCAGGCAGTCCGTGGAGGACACCTGGGAAAAGAGAGCCAAAAGCAGGGCAGTGGGCGGGTACATGGCGAACATTATAGACGGATAGCAGAGGTTTCACGCAAAGCCGCCAAGAAGACGCAAAGTAAAGAGACTTTCAGATCCGAGGCTTTGCGCCTTGGCGTCTTGGCGCGAAATCCCCCTCTGCCACTAAACAGCTATAATCACATTCGCCTTACAAAACCAGGAGAAAAGTGATGGATCTGACAGCTATCCTGCTGACGGCTGCCGCCTTGGCCGGCAAAGCCGCTTTGTCGGCAGCCGCCAAAGACGCTTATCAAAAACTGAAGAACCTGGTCATCCGCAAATCCGGCAGTGATTCGGATATTGAGCTGGCCTTGGCCGGCCTGGAAAAGAAACCTGATTCCAAAGCCCGCCAGGCTGTATTGAAGGAGGAGGTGCAAACGGCCGGAATCGGTGATGATCTGCAAATCGTCCGGCTGGCCCGCCAACTACAGGAGATCCTGCAGCAGGAGGGGCATTCGGTGCAGGTGAGCTACCAGGCCAGCCTGAGCGGCAGCGGCGCCATCGCTCAGGGGCCGGGTGCCGTTGCGGCCGGCCAGGGCGGAATCGCGGTGGGCGGCGACGTCCACGGCGGAATCCAAAGCGGAGACAAGAAAGGCGGCGGCTAGCCGTCCAGAGGCTGTGTGCCGGACTCGTCCCGATGCTGCCGAGCCCAGCAGACCGGACAGACACACGCCGTGTGTCCCTAAGGGATAGGCTTCGAGCTTGCAGGGACACACGGCGTGTGTCCGCCCCCTTTTTCGAGAAGGCTTCAAGATGCCTGTGTCACTTTCAGGCCGAAAGCCTTTTTTCGGAGCTTCGGCCTGTCGCTGTCTCCAGAGTCCAGAGTGGCACAGGCATCTTGCCTGTGGGAAGGCACTGCCAAGTGCCTCTTGAGGCGCATCAGGTGGCGTTCCCGCCCACTGGCCAACGCGCCGTTCAGCCATTCGCCCTACAGCCACGAGCCGCCAACAGCATTGCGGCACCAAGTCCGGGCCGCAGGCCCAAGTGAGGAAAGCATGTCCGAGCAGAAAAAACGCCAACAACTCAAGAAGGCTTTCGAGAGTGGCCTGCTGGACGACGACACATACCAGACCGCGCTGAAAGGCCTGCAAAGCGAGGCTTCCGCCTCTTCCAGCGGTTCCGGCTCGGCAGCGGCTGCTGGAGGCGTCGCAGCCGGCCGACAAGGAATCGGTGTGGGCGGCAATGTCTATGGCGGCATTCGGATCCCCGCCAATCCCAAATCGCGAGCCGGCCTGCGACGGGCCTACCTGGGATACGTCTTCAACCAGGCCCGCAAGGTGCCCCTGGCCGGAGTGGACCGCAAAAGCATCGACGAGCAGTCGCGCAGAGACGTCGACTTGGCCGCCATCTACACCGCCCTGCTCACCCGTCAAAGCGAAATCGAGGGGGAATTCGACCCCCGCAGCGCGGAACCTCCCGACGACAAGCGGCAAGTCCGCTTCCGGCAGGGGCGTGCGCTTTCAGCCCTGGAAGTGCTCAACAACGAGCAATACCTGGCGCTGCTGGGCGATCCGGGATCGGGCAAGAGCACCTTCGTCCATTACCTGAGCATGTGCCTGGCCGGAGAGGAGCTGAAGATAAAACAGGTCAACCTGGAATCGCTCACCCAGCCGCCGCCCGGCAGCAAGGGGCCAGGCAAGGAAGAGTCCCAGCCTCAGCCCTGGGATCACGGGGCGCTGATCCCGGTCCCTGTCGTTCTGAGAGACCTGGCTGTGCGCGGCCTGCCCGAATCCCTTGAAGACGTCACAGGCCTCACTCTTTGGGAGTTCATCGCTTCTGAATTGCCGAAGAACCTGAGGCGCTTCGCCCAGCCCCTGCAGGAAGAGCTGCAAGAACAAGGAGGCCTGGTGCTGCTGGACGGGCTGGACGAGGTGCCTGAAGCGGAAGAGCGCCGCTTGCTGGTCCGAGAGGCGGTCAAAAGCTTGGCTGCCGCCTTCCCCAAGCTGCGCATCCTGGTCACCAGCCGCGTTTACGCCTACCAAAAGCAGGCCTGGAAGCTGGAAGGCTTCGCCGAGGCCACTCTGGCGCCCTTCAATGCGGATCAGGTGAACCGTTTCGTGGAATGCTGGTACGCCCACGTGGGGCCGGTAAATCGCGAAGTCGCTGTCCAACGGCCCGAGGGCTTTCCGAAGGCGACGCCCGAGGCCAGGCCGAAGTCCTCAAGACGGCCATCCAGCGCGGCCCACGCCTGCAGGAGCTTTCCGGACGGCCGCTGCTGCTCACCCTGATGGCCTCTCTTCACGCCTGGCGGGGCGGTG
>JANQFM010000178.1 GCA_028277865.1 Acidobacteriota bacterium | reverse complement strand
GGCAGTTGGCAGTTCGGAACCCGGAGCCCAGGATCTGGAACCACTGCCCTCTGCAGGTCTCCGGCCTCCGGCCTCCGGGTTCCCTTCTTCCTCCGTCCTTCTCCTGACCATGCACCACATCGTCTCCGACGGCTGGTCGATGAGCATCCTGATCGACGAGCTTTCGAGCTTGTACAAGATCTTCTGCAACCGCGAACCGCGAACTGCGAACCGCGAACTCCTCCCTCCCCCTTTGCCTGTCCAGTACGCCGACTTCGCCGCCTGGCAGCGTCAGTGGCTGCAGGGCGATCTGCTCCAGCAACAGGTGGATTACTGGCGGGATCGACTGGCTGCGACTTCGGAGCAACTGGAACTGCCGACTGACCGCCCACGGTCATTCCGTCCCGGATTTACGGGCCGCAATCTGCACTTTGGCTGGCCGGAAGAGTTGCTGGAGGCATTGAACGAATTGAGCCGCAGCTGCAATGTGACGCTTTACATGACCTTGCTGGCTGCCTTCCAGATACTGCTGGGGCGCTGGTCCGGGCAGCAGGACATTTCCACCGGGACACCGATTGCCAACCGCAACCACCCCAAGTCCGAGGGGCTGATCGGATTCTTCGTCAACACGCTGGTGATGCGCAGCGACTTGTCGGGAAACCCCCGCTTCGCCCAATTGCTGGAGCAAGTCCGCGAATCCGCCCTGCAGGCTTACGCCCATCAGGATGTCCCCTTCGAGCAGATCGTGGAGGCGCTGCAGCCCGAGCGCAAGCTGGATCGCGAACCATTGTTCCAGGTCATGCTGGCCTTGCAAAACGCTCCTATGGCCGAAATCGACCTTCCCAGCTTAAAGGCGGTCCCCCAACTGATCGACCTGCCCACAGCCCACTTCGACCTGACCCTGGCTCTGGTCGAGGTCGAGGGTCGCTTGGAAGGCGCCCAGACCTACAACGCCCGCCTCTTCGACCACACCACCGCCCAACGCTTTTGCAGCCACCTTCGAATGCTCCTGGCATCCGCCGCCGCCCAACCGAAGGCGAGGATTGCAGAATTTCCTGTATGGGGCGATGCCGAGCGGCACCAAGTCCTCGTCGAGTGGACCCCCCCGGGAGTGCCGACGGAAAGCGCTGGAGGGCTGGTTGAACGGTTCGAAAAGTGCGCCCAACAGCAGCCGCATTCCGTGGCTGCGGTCGTCTCAGTTGGCAGTTCGCAGTTCCCAGTTCCCAGTTCCGAACCTGGAACCCGGAACCTGGAACCCGGAACCTCTATTGATGCCTCCAGCCTTTCTTACTCCGTCCTCAGCCGCCGCTCCGAAAGCCTCGCCGCCAGGCTCAGGGCAAAGGGCGTGGGGCCGGAAATCCGTGTCGGGATCGCAATGGAGCCGTGCCTGGAAATGCTTGTTGCCATTCTGGGAGTCTTGAAGGCGGGAGGCGCCTACTTGCCGCTGGACGTTTCTTATCCCTCCGAACGCCAGACCTTCATGCTCAAGGACGCCCGGGTTCCGCTGGTTCTGACCTCATCGACACCCGACAGGAGCGCCCGCATCCCTGCGGGCTCCGGCTCTGAGCTGTTTGGCAACCAGGAAACCAGAAGGGAGAGCCGCCCGCAGCCAAGAACTTCGGGCGCAATGCCGCCGAGACAAGCGGCGGCATATGTCATCTACACCTCGGGGTCGACCGGGCGTCCCAAAGGGGTGGTGGTCAGCCATCGAAACGCCATCCGCCTCTTCGAAGCCACTCGACGTTGGTTCAGCTTCGGCCAAGACGACGTCTGGAGCCTCTTTCACTCCCATGCCTTCGATTTTTCGGTCTGGGAGATCTGGGGCGCCTTGCTGCACGGCGGACGCCTGGTGGTGGTGCCGCGCGCTGTCCGGCGATCGCCGAGGGATTTCGCCCAAATGCTGCTGCAGCAGCAAGTGACAGTACTCAACCAAACCCCCTCCGCCTTTCGGCAGCTTCAAGACGTAGTCATAGAGGCTAGTTCCTCAATAGCTCCCAACCCCCGACTCCCAGCTCTCAGCCTTCAAAAAATAATCTTTGGCGGCGAAGCCCTCGAGGTTGCCAGCCTCTATACCTGGCTGCAGCGCTTCGGAGACCGTCTTCCCCGCCTGATCAACATGTATGGCATCACCGAGACGACCGTCCACGTCACCTACCGTCCCATCAGGGGTGATGACCTCGAAAAGCCGGGAAGCCGAGTGGGCATACCCATACCGGATCTGCGGGTTTTCCTGCTCGACCGGCAGCTGCAGCCCGTCCCCTTGGGAGTGGCTGGCGAGATCTGCGTGGCAGGAGAGGGACTGGCGAGAGGCTACCTCCGGCGTCCTGGACTGACTGCTCAACGATTCGTTCCCCATGCTTGGGCCGAATGCCCAGGAAAGCGGCTGTACCGCTCGGGAGATCTGGGCCGATGGCGTCAGCAAGGCGATCTGGAGTACCTGGGCCGCATCGACCGCCAAATCAAGATCCGGGGATTCCGCATTGAACTGGGCGAGATCGAGGCAGTGCTGGAGGGTCACCCGGAAGTGGATCGGGCGGCGGTGCTGGAAAAGGATGGGCGGTTGGCGGCGTATGTGGTGCTGGGAGGAGGGGAAGGGGAAAACTGCAGAGGGCGCAGAGAGGGGACGCAGAGAGGCGCAGAGAAACCTTCTCCCCGTCCTCTGCGTCTTCTCTCTGCGACCTCTGCGGTTCAATCCCCGGATCTCCTCGATTACCTCAAGCAGCGCCTTCCCGATTACATGCTGCCAGTCACTTTCTCGATCTTGGAGGAGGTTCCGCTGACAGCCAACGGCAAGCTGGACCGCCAAGCCCTTCTGGCCGCCGAATCGCCTCAGCAACCCAGCAGGGAGAGGCTGGCGCCCGGCACCCATCTGGAGAGGCTTCTGGCCGAGATTTGGGCTGAAGTGCTGGGAGTTGAGGAAGTGGGGATCCGAGACAACTTCTTCGACCTGGGCGGGCACTCGATGCTGATTCCGATGGTGCTGAGCCGCCTGGAGGAGTCGCTGGCCCGCAAGGTCTCGATCCTCAACATCTTCGAGCAGCCCACCGTCGAAGCCTTGGCCCAGGCGCTGGAAGTGGAAGGCGAGCCGGAGCTCGATCCGGCGCCTGCAGCCGATGCACTGCCAGACAGAGTCGCCGCCCGCAAGGAGTTCTTCCGCCGCCGACGGCAACAGTAGGTAATTGTCAGCTAAACTAATACTGAAGCGAACAGAGGGTCCAGACCGGATTTCACGCAAAGTCGCAAAGTGCGCAAAGTAAAGAAAAAGATAGCCTTATCGGTTATCTTTTCTAACTTTTGCAACTTTGCGGCTTTGCGTGAAACTCTGTAGTTTCGCTATTTCTCGTGAATTTCGCGGGCCTTCCCTTCCGTCACCAACCTCAACCGGCTGCCGCTCTTCTTCATCAGCACCCCCGGCACCGTCACCCGCCCCAGTTCATCCGCCTCGACCACCTGAACCTCCTGCAGGCGCTCACCGGTGGCCAAATCGAGGTTTTCCACCCGGTAGCGCTGGCCCGCTGCATGGCGCAGGTTTTGCAGCCTTCGCAAGGTCACTTCGGCGCTGGCTTCAGCCTGTGGTGCCGCTGGCGAGACAAACAAAGAGACCTCGAAACGGTCCTCAAGGTCGGACAGGTCGGATGGGTTCCACCCCAGGTAGCCGTTGACCGTCCCTTGCTTGTCTCCGCTGAGCAGCCCTAGGGGATTGTTGATGCAGCGGCCCACGAATCCGGCGGTCTGCCCCAGATCCACACCCGGACCTGTGCTGGCACGGGCGCAGCGCACCATGTCCAGCCCGTCGCCCAGATCCCCGTTGTTGGAAGCCCGTGAAAAGGCCACCAGAGGCCGATTGAGGGCGAAATCATGCAGACGGGAGCGGCGGTGGGCCTGTTGGAAAAAAGGCGTGGGTACCGTAAAACGATGGCCCGAAGTGATGAAATAGAACTGAAAGGCCTGACGGGCCTCTTGCAGCGCCTCGACCACGTCCGGCTTCTCATGCCATCCCGTCACGTTGTCGAACTTGCCATGGTAGATGAGCATCGCGGGAAGATCGGCGCCGGGATAGAGCTCCAGCAAGCGCCGGAAGTTGACCCGCTCGTAGACTCCCCGCCCGTCGGCCAGGGTACGGAAGCGAGGCAATTCGTCATCGGGTGTGGGCAAGTTCTGCTCGGCGCTGCCGAAGAGCGGTTCGAAGCGCCGGCTGATGGGAGACCTGCCTCCGCGCTCCACATCCCAGGCGGGCGTTTTGACGCCGCTGGCAGAATCCTCGATCAACTCTTCCTCGCCGACAGCTCGAAAGTCCCAACGGGGCAGGTTGAGCCACAGGGCGGCCACCTCATCCGGATAGTGCAGGCCGTACAAGAGCGATCCGATTGCCCCGAAAGAGGTTCCCGCGCAGTAGACCCGGTTGGGGTCGATTCGGAAGGTACGCTCGATCCACTGGACCACGTAGCGGATGCGGCGCAGCGTGTAGGGCTGGATCTCCCCTGCCGATGACGGTGATCCGCTGCCCAGGTTGGAAGCGAATCCAAACCACAAGGTGTTGACGGCGGGAGGAAAGCCGGATGGAGGATGCGGATCGTCGAAACCCACCAGGATTTCGTCCGGGTCACCGGCAGGCTGCAAAGCCTGGGTGAAGATGCCGTTGCCGCCGTGAAATCCCAGGATAAGCGGCTGAGGGCGTTCAGCCTGCCGATCGGCGTTGCGCAGCAGGAAGTTGAAGTGGACGTGGCGGGTGTCGTGAGAGTGGGCCATGGAGGACAGCAGCGGTGTCGGGTTGGCGTTGACGAAGTGAAGATAGTGGGCCGCCGGTTGCCCGTCCGCGGCTTGGGTCATGCCCTGCAAGATGGGCTGGGGCCAATCGACTGACTCATCAACCGGCTGCTGAAGCGAGCTGGAAGCGCTGAGCGAGGTGTTTTCCCGACCGTCCACCAGGGCGGTGACGGCATAGTAAAAAACGCCGTTTTCAGGGACGGTGTACACGAAAAGCCCTCTCCCCCGAGGGACCGGCTTCCCTTCCCCGATGCGGATCTGCACTCGGCGCCCTTCGACCCTCGGATTGGACGCACGAGGATTGAAGGCCGAATCCTGGCTGACAACCGCCAAAGGCTGCAGTCCGTTGAGCGAGGAGATCGGATGGGGCGAACGGTAGATGCGGTACTTGACACTTCCGGCTTCTTCAACCTTCACTTCTTGGAAGGTCAGAAAAGTCTGGCCTGAGCGATGAAGGGTCCGGATGTCGGCAGCCTGCCCGGGAGACCGGGCCTTCGCCCCGTTACAGCAAAGCAGCGCCGCAACGATCAATGAGCCAAAAGTTCGCGATCGAGTCATTGGTCTACGCTGGTGGTTGAGGCTGAATGCCTTTCTGGGTTCAGTCTTCGAATTTCAGTCTAAAATGCTTCTTCACATCCATCCTTTGGTGCAGAATGCGCATCACTTCGATCTGGTTCTGAAATTTCCGGTAGAAGATGATGTGCCGTCCGCAAGGGTGGCTGCGCAGTTCTGGGCGGATCTCATCGCGAGGCCGTCCGAGGGCAGGCGTGCGAACCAGCAGGCGGATAGTTTCCTCGATCTGGCTCGAATACTTCTGAGCTTGTACCGAGCCCCACTCGTCGTCTGTGTGGTTCCAGATGGAACGGATATCAAAGCGTGCTGCCGGAGTAAGGCGATAATCAGCCATATTTTTCGCGTTTTGCCTCGGCAACGATCTCAGAAACCGTCTGTTCTACAAATTCGCCTCGCTCGGCCTGCTCGGCTCCGATTGCAATGGCATCCCGCAGCCGTTCGAGTTTCAAATGCTCCAGCTCGTCATTTCTCACCATCTGGCGAAGCGCCTCGCGAACGACTTCACTGGCATTGTTGTAAAGCCCCGATGCGACCCTTTCCCTGACAATCTGCTCCAGTTCATTTGTGAGCGAGATATGCATTTGTCCAGCTCCTTTATCCGCACGAATGCTACTCTTCAGCTCCATACTTTGTCAATCCTTGTAGCACCGAACCCCTGGTGAATCCCCTTTTCGTTCCGATTCTCGCCCCCTTTCGAGTATTTCGCGGGCTTCCCTTTGCCTCGCTTGTAAGAAAGCGCCTCTGCCGGGACACTGTTCTGATTGACGATGAAACACGCTGAGCGGGAAGCGGTTTTCAGAGATTGGCTCAATCGCCACAAAGGACTGATGGTCAAAGTGGCGGCCAGCTATGCCAGGCGTCCCCAGGACCGGGATGACCTGCTGCAGGAGATCCTGTTGCAGGTCTGGGAGTCCATCCCCTCTTTCCAATCCAGGTCCAAGCAGTCGACCTGGATCTACAAAGTGGCCCTTTACACGGCCATGTCGTACAAGCGCAAGGACCGCAATCGACGCCTTCCCGAGGAGGATCTCGATGAATCCCTTGCCGAGACGGACAACAGCCAAGGCAGCGACAGCGCTCTGAACCAGCTTTACGAGGCCATCCATCAGTTGGGCAAAGTGGAGCGCTCGCTGGCCCTGATGCACCTGGAAGGCCTCAGCTACCGCGAAATCGCCCAAGTCCTGGGGATCACCGAAAACCATGTGGGCGTCAAGCTGACCCGAATCCGAAAACGCTTGGCTCAGCTTTTAAAGGCTTGAAAAATGGAATTCAAGGACATCCAAGACCTCTGGCAATCTCAGAGCGCCAAAGAAGACTTTCCCAAAGAGGAGGACGTTATGCAGTCAGTCTTGAACAAAAGCCGAAAACTCAGGCGAACCGTCTTCTGGCGCGATGTGCGCGAGGTGGTCACTGCCCTCTTCCTGTCCCTGCTTTTCCTTTGGATCGGATTGCAGCAGCCGAGCGCCGCCTGGGCTGGTACCTGGTACGCTGCGGCGACCTTAGTCTTGGCCGTGGGGGTCTTTCTCACCTCCGACCATCTTCGCCAGCGCCGCAAGGAACGGAATTTCGGGGACTCGCTGACGCAGCGCCTTCGTGCGGCTCGTGGGCAAGTCGATCATCAAATCTGGCTGCTTCGCAATGTCATCTGGTGGTACCTGGCACCTTTGGGCCTGGCGGCACTGATCGTACTGTTCCAAACGGCTCTGGGCACGCTCGACGCCATTTCGGACCGTCCGATCAATGCCGCAGGCATCCTCTTCCTGGCGGCGATCTTGGCAGCTGTCCTGGTCCTGGTGGTCGCTGTTTTCCTTTTCATCTATCGGCTCAACCAAAAAGCGGTTGAAAAGGACTTGATTCCGAGGCGGCGGGAACTGGACAAGATGCTGAAGCAGATGGTCGCTGAGGGAAACAAACTGGGCTGAATTCGAGGGACGAAACCCAATCAACATCGCGATTCAGCCGTTGCGCCGCCCACGGCGGCTGATTTTCGATGCGTCTCGTGCAGCCCTTGGATTGGACGCCTCAAAGAGATAGAATCGGTTGCGATGAAAACGACCGCGCTTACCCGAGAGCAAGCTTTCGAGCGTCTTGTCGCATGCGAGGCGGAGATCCGCGCCCTGGGCGTTTCGCGGCTCGCTTTGTTCGGCTCGGTGTTGCGCGGCGAAGCTCGCCCTGAGAGCGACGTCGATCTCCTCGTCCAGTTCTTTCCCGGCACCAAGACTTTCGATCGCTTTTTCGCTCTTTCCGAACTTCTCGAAACACGCCTCGGCCACCCCATCGAACTGGTCACGACCGAGGCACTGTCACCATTCCTGGGCCCGCGAATTCTGGCGGAAGCAGAGGATGTCCTTCGAGCCGCGTGATTATCTCCGCCACATCCTGGTGGAGGCCGATCGGTTGTGCCCAACTTCGTCATGGGAGAGGTCGCCCGGGAAGGGGAGACTCTGAAGATTCCGCTTTACAAGAAAGCTTTACTCCTGTACGATTTCAAAAATCAGGAGGTAAATATGATTTCTCTTTCTTCAGCAAGAACCATCGCAGTGATTGGATTTCTTGGCATCTTGAGCCAATTTGACGCTCTGGCGGGCTGCAAGTTCTTCACCACTTGCGGATTCAGTGCCAATTCAGCTGTCACCAGCATTGTTTCCGCTGATACCAGCTGCATAACGGTCGACAACATCCCTGCGACAACGACAGTCACCGGC